>NZ_CP021408.1 GCF_002504165.1 Pacificitalea manganoxidans | reverse complement strand
AAATGCAGCCGCAATGGGGCGGAGAATGTTTTAAAAACGAAATTCCGCCAATCGCCATTTCAGGTATTGTAGTATTTCGCCCCGTAGCTGGAATACGCGCCGTATTTTCCGCCATATCCATAACGGCGCATTCCCTTGGGATCGATCTGCGACAGCACCAGCCCGGTGACCCGGGAATTCACGGAATGGAACTGACGGATGGCTTCGGTGACCTGCGATTTGGCAGTGCGGTCCCAAGCCACGGAAAACACCACCGCATCCGCGAATTGGCTCATGATCCGCGCATCGGGCACGATCAGGACCGGCGGGGTATCGATGACGATGAAATCGTAATGGTGGCGCAGCTCTTCGAGGAAGTTGCGGAACCGGTCCGAGGAAAACACATCCGCCGCATTGGCCGAGGTTTTCTCCCCCAGCAGGATATCCACATCCATGCGGCTGTCGCGCAGCAGCAGGTCGGACAGATCGTGTTCGCCGGTCATCGCCGCGATCAGCCCGTGGCGGCTGTCGGGGATGTCGAAATATTGCCACAGGGTGCGCAGGCGGATGTCGCCTTCGACCAGCAGCACCCGCTTGTTCAGCCCGGCCAGATTATGGGCCAGACTGATCGCCTGGGTGGTCTTGCCCTCGCCGGGCAAGGAGGAGGCCGATAGCAGGATCTGCGGCGGGGTGTCGATATTCGACAGCAGCACCGAGGTGCGCAGGTTGCGGATCGCCTCGATCGCGGGCGAGGTCGGTTTGTCGTTGAGATAATCGATCAGCTGATCGCGGCGGCGGATCGGCATTTTCGGGATCTGCCCCAGCACGGCCAGCCCGGTATCGGCGGCCAGCGTTTCGGCGGTGCGGTAGCCTTGGTGCAGGAACTGACGGGCCAGCACGATCAAGCTGCCCAGAAGCGCGCCGAGCAGCATCGCCAGCGCCATGATGCGCGATTTGCGCGGCTCGACATAATGCCCCGGCGTCGCGGCGGACAGCACGCGGCTGTCGGCCTGTTGCAGGCCGCGCTGCACGGAGGTTTCCTTGAGCCGGGTCAGGAAGGTCTCATAGAGGGTGCGGGTGGCGTTGAGATCGCGTTCGAGGTTCTGCAATTCGATCACCGCGCTGGACTGGGTGTCGAACCGGGTTTGCAGCCGGTCATAGGAGGCCTGCAGCGCGGCGGTCTGCTGGGTCTGCCGGGCGGCGGCGTTTTCGGCCTCCTGCGTGAGCAGGGCCAGCCGGTCGGCGAACAGATCCTCGGCCCCGGCCTCGCCCTCGGCGAGGCGCGCGGCCAGCCGGGTCAGCGCGGGATCGTCGAGCCCGGCCACGAGTTCGGCGCGGCTGCCATTGCGGGCCAGATCCTGCAATGTGTTGAGGCGGGCCTCCTCGCGGGCGGAGGCCAGACGCGCCTCGGCCAGCCGCTCGCCCATCGCGCGCTGCTGCTGGTTGAGCGCTTCGAGCGCCTCGACGGTGGACACATCCATCGAGCTGCGCCGTTCCTTCACCAGATCCTGTTTCTGTTGCAGTTCCGCTTCCAGTTCGACGACCCGTTCCGACAGCCAGCTCACCGCGTTTTCGGTGGCCTGAAACTTCACATCGATCTGGTCTTGGATGTAGAGCGCGGCCAAAGCATTGGCGATGCGGGCGGATTTCAGCGGGTCGGTGGTCGTGGCGCCGATGTTGAAAATATAGGTGTTGCGCTGGTTGGTGGCGGAAATGGCGCGGCGGACCGCCCCCACGGTGCGGATCATCTCGCTCTCTTCGGGGGTGATGGCATCATCGGGGGCCGGAGGGGCGTCTGCGGGCGCGGGCGCGGGATCATCACCGCCGCGCAGCAGCCCCTTCAGCCGGGCCACGGCCGAGGGCGGGCGCAGGGCGCCGTTGAATTCGGGATCGCGGGTCAGGTCGAGCTGGGTCACCAGCTTCTCCAGCAGCCCGCGGGAGCGGATGACCTCCAGTTCGGTATTGATCGAGGAGGTTTCGGTGGACACGCCCGACACGACGCTTTCGAGATCGACCACCGCCTCCTTGCGCAGCTGCAAGGCCAGACTGCTGGTCGCGGCGTATTTCGGCACCGCCACCCCATAGGCATACCAAGCCCCGATCGTCAGCGCGAGAAAGGTGGTGGCGAGAATCACCCATTTGCCCCGCCAGAGGCTGCCGGCCAATTCCAGCAGGTCGATTTCGTCACCCTCCTCGGCCTGTGGCATGGCGGGGGCGGGGGTCAGCTTGGGCATGGTGCGCATCGGGGCCTGCATGTATTCGATCAGGGCTTACTTCGCATATGCCGCCAAGGGCGACAACGAGATGCCCGGCAGTTCAGGTGCCTCGGCCGGTCACAACCGTGACAAGAGTGCGCCAGAAGATAAGCGTATCGAGACGATAGCCCGCATGGCGGATGTAATGCAGATCCGCCGCCACCTTGGCCGCGGTCGCGTCGATGCCCGCGGCATAGCCCAGTTCCACCTGTGCCAGCCCGCTGATGCCCGGCCGCACCAGATGCCGCGCCCGATAGCCGGGGATCACGCGGGCATAGCGGCGCGCATGGTGGAAATAATCGGGACGCGGGCCGATCATGCTCATATCGCCGCGCAGCACGTTGAGGATCTGCGGCAATTCATCGAGCCGGGTCTTGCGCAGCAGCCATCCCAGCCGGGTGATGCGATGCACCTCCAGCGGATCATCGGCCCCGCGCACGATCTGGGTGGCGGTGCGCATGGTGCGAAACTTGATGGCGGGAAACGCCCGGCAATTCCGGCCCATTCGTTTCTGCACGTATAAAAGCGGACCCTGATTAAAGAATGGATTCAATGCCAAAAGCACAATGCCTATGACAATCATCACGGGCAGGAAAACCAAAGCGCACAGGATATCGAGCACCCGCTTCAGCCGGAAATAAACTGCACGATTCTCAGGCAATAATGAATCGGCTCCGGTCGGGTCAGAATCGTAAGAAAGCGCGATGCTGCTATAATCGAACATATTGACCCTTCACCCCCAACTACGCCGTGCTTCGGTAATGCCTGCTTGGACCGGCAAGGGCAAGATGGAACTCCCCGAAACGGGGGAGGTGGAGCCTCTGGAGATAGCCAGAATGACGCGCGTGTCATAAAAAATTCTTACGATGCGCGGAAACTCGCCTTCCCAAGCGTTATAATGACGAGGTCTTGGCGGGATGCAGGGCGGGGCACGCGCCCGCAATCGCGTGAGTGCCTTTCCCGACTGCGCCGGGGTTAACTTTCATTCACCATATTTCAATACCTTCCGGGTCAGGCTGGGGGGCCTGCTGTTCACCGGCGGCGCTTTTCGTCCGCGATCCGCGGGGCGCGGGAAGGGTCGCGTTCGGTCCCGGTCCCTGCACCATCCGGGCGGGGCCGGAACAGGTCATGAGACCGACCCGCATTCGCCGGGTCGCGGGCCAAAGGGGTCAGGGGCGCAGACGCATGATCGTAGAACAGACATCCTTGCCCGGCGTGTTGCTGCTGACGCCTGCGCGTTTCGGCGATGCGCGGGGGTTCTTTTCAGAAAGCTGGAACCGCCGCACGCTGGCCGGGCATGGCATCACGACGGAGTTCGTGCAGGACAACCATTCCCTGTCGGAGCGGGTCGGCACGGTGCGGGGGCTGCATTTTCAGGCACCGCCCCATGCCCAGGCCAAGCTGGTGCGCTGCGGGCGCGGGCGGCTGTTCGATGTGGCGGTCGATATCCGCCGCGGCAGCCCGACCTATGGTCAGTGGACCGGGGTGGAGCTGAGCCATGCCAATGGACGGCAATTGCTGATCCCCGAAGGCTTTGCCCACGGGTTCGTCACCCGCGCCCCCGAAACCGAAATCATCTATAAATGCTCCGCCCATTACGCCCCCGAGGTCGATGGTGCGCTGCGGTGGGACAGTTGCGGCATCGACTGGGGGCTGGAGAGCCCGCCGCTGCTGTCGCAGAAGGACGCGGATGCCCCCGGTCTGGCGGAGTTCACCAGCCCCTTCGTGGCCCGTCAGGCGCAAGATCCCCGGCGGGTGGAGGTCGCGCAATGAAGCTGCTGGTCACCGGCGGGGCCGGGTTCATCGGATCGGCGGTGGTGCGTCAGGCCATCGCGCAGGGGCATGAGGTGGTCAATCTCGACGCGCTGACCTATGCCGCCTGTCTCGCCAGCCTTGCCCCGGTCGCGGACAGCCCGGCCTATGCGTTCGAACATGCCAATATCTGCGACGGGCAGGCGGTGGCGCGGGTTCTTGCCAGCCATCGGCCCGATATCGTCATGCATCTGGCCGCCGAAAGCCATGTGGACCGCTCGATCGACGGGCCGGGGGCCTTTATCGAAACCAATATCACCGGCACCTATGTGCTGCTGGAGGCCGCGCGCGCCTATTGGACCCGCGCGGGACGGCCCGCAGGGTTCCGGTTTCACCATATCTCCACCGACGAGGTGTTCGGCACGCTCGGCCCCGAGGGGCACTTCACCGAAGACAGCCCCTATGACCCGCGCTCGCCCTATTCGGCCTCGAAGGCGGCGTCGGATCATCTGGTGCGCGCGTGGCACGAAACCTATGGCCTGCCGGTGGTGCTGTCGAACTGCTCCAACAATTACGGCCCCTATCATTTCCCCGAGAAGCTGATCCCGGTGGTGATCCTGAACGCGCTGGCCGGGCGGGAGATCCCGATCTACGGAAACGGCTCTAACATACGCGATTGGCTCTATGTGGAGGATCACGCCGACGCGCTGCTGCGGGTGGCGCAGGCGGGGGTGAACGGGCGCAGCTATGCCATCGGCGGCGAGAACGAGCGCAGCAATCTGGATCTGGTGCACAGCATCTGCGCCATTCTCGACCGGCTGCGCCCGCGGGCGGAGGGGCCCCATGCCGCGCTGATCCGCTTTGTGGCCGACCGGCCCGGCCATGATGCGCGCTATGCTATCGATCCGGCCCGCATCCGCGCCGAACTGGGCTGGCGGCCCTCCGTCACGGTGGAGGAGGGGCTGGAGCGCACGGTGCGCTGGTATCTCGACAATGACGCATGGTGGCGGCCGCTTCTGAGCCGTCAGGGGGTGGGGCGGCGGCTAGGCACGGAACCGGCGGGACCGCGTCCGGAGGCAGATCGCGGTCCGGAGCCGGGCGGGGCGGTAGACACTGGCAGTGGCATGGAGAGGGGCAGGGGCAGGGCGTGGAACGCGGACCGGAATGGGCCGCAAGCCGCCTCCTCCGCACAGGGGCGGGGCGCGGCATGACGGTGCTCGTCTTTGGTCATTCGGGGCAGGTCGCGACGGAGCTGCGGCGGCTGGCGGCGCAGCGGACCCCGCCGGTGCCGGTGGTGGCGCTGGGACGCGCGCGCGCCGATCTGATGGAGCCCGGGGCCTGCGCGGCGGCGATCCGGGCCCATGCCCCCTGCGCGGTGATCAATGCCGCCGCCTATACCGGCGTGGACAGGGCCGAGGCGGAGGCCCCCCAAGCCATCCGCCTCAATGCGGAAGCCCCCGCCGTCATGGCCCGCGCCTGCGCCGCGCGCGACATTCCCTTTGTCCATATCTCGACCGATTACGTTTTCGACGGGGCCGGGCACGCGCCATTCGCCCCCGGCGATCCGACCGCGCCGCTGGGGGTCTATGGCCGCTCGAAACGGGCAGGAGAGGTGGCCGTGCAGGAGATCATGGACACGGCGCGGAAGACCGGCGCGGGGCCGGGGCGCTACGCCATTTTGCGCAGCTCATGGGTGTTTTCGGCCCATGGCGCGAATTTCGTAAAGACCATGCTGCGCCTGTCGGAGCAGCGCGACCATATCCGCGTCGTCGCCGATCAGATCGGCGGGCCGACCCCGGCGCGGGCGATCGCGGCGGCCTGTCTCGACATTGCCGGGCATTTGGCGCGCGATCCAAGCGCTGCGGGCCTCTATCATTTCAGCGGCACGCCGGAGGTCAGCTGGGCGGGGTTTGCCCGCGCGATCTTTGCGGCGGCGGGGCGGCAGGTCACGGTCGAGGACATCCCCAGCGCCGCCTATCCCACCCCTGCCGCGCGGCCTCTCAATTCGCGGCTCGATTGCAGCCGGACGACGCAGGTCTTTGGCCTGTCCCGGCCCGAATGGCGGCGCGATCTGACGCCGCTTCTGGCCGAACTCGACCTACCCACAGGAGCGCTGACATGACCAATCGCAAGGGCATCATTCTGGCTGGCGGCTCCGGCACCCGGCTTTATCCGATCACCATGGGCGTGTCGAAGCAGCTGCTGCCGATCTACGATAAGCCGATGATCTACTATCCGCTGACCGTGCTGATGCTGGCGGGCATCCGCGACATCGCGATCATCACCACGCCCCACGATCAGGACCAGTTCCAGCGCACGCTGGGCGATGGCAGCCAATGGGGGGTGTCATTGCGCTATATCGTGCAGCCCAAGCCCGAAGGGCTGGCGCAGGCGTTCATTCTGGGGGAGGCGTTTTTGAATGGCGCGCCCTCGGCGATGGTGCTGGGCGACAACATCTTCTTTGGGCATGGCCTGCCGGACCTGTTGCAGGCAGCGGCCCGCGCGCCGCAGGGGGCCACGGTGTTCGGCTACCGGGTGGCCGATCCCGAACGCTATGGCGTGGTGGATTTCGACGCGGCGGGCCGGGCGCGCGCGATCATCGAAAAGCCCGCCATCCCCCCCTCGAACTATGCCGTGACGGGGCTGTATTTTCTGGATGGCAGCGCGCCTGCACGGGCGAAACGGGTGCGGCCTTCGGCGCGGGGCGAGCTTGAAATCACGAGCCTGTTGGAAAGCTACCTGCAGGATGATCTGCTTTCGGTGCAGAAAATGGGGCGCGGCTATGCGTGGCTCGATACCGGCACCCACGGCTCATTGCTGGATGCGGGCAATTTCGTGCGCACCCTGACCGAACGGCAGGGCCAGCAGGTGGGCTCCCCCGATGAGGTCGCCTTTGAGATGGGCTGGACCAGCCGCAACCAGTTGGACGGGCAGGCGCAGCAATTCTGCAAGAACGGCTATGGCGCCTATCTGGCGGGGCTCACGCTGGAGCACTGACGCCGCAGTTCAGCCCCACGGCCCGCGCGGGCTCCGGTCTTTGCGGGAACGGTCCTTGCGGGGAGCCTGCCCCCAAGGGGCGGCTGCGGAGGCCGGGGCCGGGGCAGGACGCGCAGGGTTCGGGGTGGGGCCTGAGCTCGGGCGCGGGGTCGGGCGCGGCATGTCCTGCGCCATCTGCCGCAGGGCGGCGATCCGGTTTTCGGTCGCCGGATGGGTCGCGAACAGCGCGTCGCGCTTATGCGCATGCAGCGGATTGATGATGAACATATGCGCGGTGGCGGGGTTACGCTCGGCCACGTCATTGTCGATCCGCGCCGCACCCATGGCGATCCGTTCCAGCGCGGAGGCCAGCGCAAGGGGATTGCCGCTGATCTCCGCCCCGGCCCGGTCGGCGGCATATTCGCGGGTGCGCGAGATCGCCATCTGCACCAGCGCGGCGGCAAGGGGCGCGAGGATCATCATCGCCACCGTGCCGATGATGCCCAGCCCATTCTCCCGCCGCCCGCCAAAGAACAGCGCGAAATTCGCCAGAAGCGAGATCGCCCCGGCAAAGGTCGCGGTGACGGTCATGATCGCGGTGTCATGGTTGCGGATATGGGCCAGTTCATGGGCGATGACCCCGGCCAGTTCATCCCGGTCGAGGCTGTCCATCAGGCCGCGTGTCACGGCGACGGCGGCATTGGCCGGATTGCGCCCGGTGGCAAAGGCATTGGGCTGCGGGGTGTCGATCAGATAGACCGCGGGCATCGGCAGATTGGCGCGGCGGGCCAGATCGGCGACCATTTCGGTCAGGCCGGAGCGATCGCCCGCCGTCACGGGCCGGGCCTGATGCATGCGCAGCACCATGCGGTCGGAATTCCACCAGGTGAACACGTTCATCGCCGCAGCCATGACCAGCGCGATCACCATGCCGCCGCTGCCGCCCAGCAGATAGCCCAGCCCCATGAAAAGCGCGGTCATCGCGGCCATCAGCATGGCTGTCTTGAAATATCCCATGGCGCTTTCCCCGGGCCGGTGTGGTCGTGTCGCTGGGATATGGGGGCCGCAGGCGGATGTGGCAATGCGCGCGCGCGGGATGCGGGCCGGGAGGGGCGCGCGAAAATCGGCGATAAGTGAAGTTATGTAAAAAAATGGTTAATGTTGTCCTCCGCCGGTGCCTCGCGCCCCCCTCCGACGGCATCTTGAAAGCCCCGCCAAGGGCCCCTGCGTCGCGGCGTCATTCGGGCATTTGGGGCGCGTTGCGGGCCTCGCTCCCTGACATGGGCTGTGCTAGAGGGAAACCGGCACCCGGCGTCCTGTCTTGCAAGGCGCGCCGCTGTTTCATGCAAGCCCGTCGCTGGACCCCGGAGGATGACGAATGCGAGCTTTATTAGCCCTCTCGCGGGGCATTGATGCGGTGACCCGCGTGGTGGGACAGGCGGCGGCCTGGCTGATCCTGGTTGCGGTGCTTGTCAGCGCCGGCAACGCGGTGATCCGCAAGGCGTTCAACATGTCGTCCAATTCATGGCTGGAACTGCAATGGTATCTGTTCGGCGCGGTGTTCATGCTCTGCGCCGCATGGGCGTTGCAGCGCAATGCGCATGTGCGGATCGATGTGGTGACCGCCCATCTGCGCGCCCGCACGCGGGCCTGGATCGATCTGATCTGTCATGTGCTGTTTCTGGCGCCCTTCGTGCTGTTGATGACATGGCTCAGCTGGCCGTTCTTCATGCGCTCGCTGGCCAGCGGGGAAAGCTCGTCCAATGCGGGGGGGCTGATCCTCTGGCCCGCCAAGGGGCTGGTGCTGCTGGGGTTCATCGTGCTGATCGTCCAGACGGTGTCTGAAATCATCAAGCGCGTCGCCCATCTGACCGGGCATCTGCCGATGCCGGCGGCGGATACGGGCCATACCGGCGGTGCTGCCGCCGCCGACGGGGAGATCGCGCATAATGCTTGAACTGATCGCACATAACCTTGCGCCCATCATGTTCATCTCCGTGATGGGGATGCTGCTTCTGGGCTATCCGGTGGCGCTGACGCTGGCTGCGGGGGGGCTGTTTTTCTTTGTGATCGGCGTCGCTTTGTCGGAAATCGCGCCGTCGGAGATCAACCTGTTCTGGCCCCTGCTCAGGGCGCAGCCCGAACGGGTCTTTGGGATCATGTCCAACGACACCTTGTTGGCGATCCCGTTCTTTACCTTCATGGGGCTGATCCTCGAACGCTCCGGCATGGCCGAGGATCTGCTCGACACGATCGGCCAGCTGTTCGGCCCGATCCGCGGCGGTCTGGCCTATGCGGTGATTTTGGTCGGGGCGCTGCTGGCCGCCACCACCGGCGTCGTCGCGGCCTCCGTCATCGCGATGGGGCTGATTTCGCTGCCGATCATGCAGCGCTACGGCTATGACACCTCGGTCGCGACCGGGACCATCGCCGCCTCGGGCACGCTGGCGCAGATCGTGCCGCCGTCGCTGGTGCTGATCGTCATGGCCGACCAGCTCGGCGTGTCGGTGGGCGATATGTATAAAGGCGCGCTGCTGCCCGCGCTGATCATCACCGGCGCCTATTGCGCCTATATCTTCGTGCTGTCGATCCTGCGCCCCAAGGCCGTGCCCGCCCTGCCGATCGAGGATCGCACGCTGGGCAATGGCATCTGGTCGCTGGTGGTGGTGATGGCGCTGGCCGTGGCGGTCTATGTGATCTCCGCGCGCACGCTCTATGCCGATATGCTGCCCACCAACCGGCTCGTTGCCGCCGCCACCACGGCGGTGGTGCTGGCCTATCTGGTGGCGGTGGCCAACCGGGTCTTCGGGCTCACGGTGCTGTCGAAACTGGCCGAGCAGGTGGTGATCGTGCTGATCCCGCCGCTGGCGCTGATCTTTCTGGTGCTGGGCACGATCTTCCTTGGCATCGCCACCCCCACCGAGGGCGGCGCGATGGGCGCGGTCGGCGCGCTGATCCTTGCCATCGCCAAGCGGCGGCTGGATTTCGCGACCCTGCGCGGCGCGGTGGAATCGACCGCCATGCTGTCGACCTTCGTGATGTTCATCCTGATCGGCGCACGGGTGTTCGGCCTGACCTTCTACGGGGTCAATGGCAATGTCTGGCTCGAAGAACTGCTGCTGGGCCTGCCGGGCGGCGAATACGGCTTCCTGATCGTGGTGACGGTGGTGGTGTTCATCCTGGGCTGTTTCCTCGATTTCTTCGAGATCGCCTTCATCCTCGTGCCGCTGCTGGCGCCGGTGGCGCAGACGCTGGGCATCGATCTGGTGTGGTTCGGGGTGATCTTGGGCATCAACCTGCAGACCTCGTTCCTGACGCCGCCTTTCGGGTTCTCGCTGTTCTACCTGCGCTCGGTCGTGCCGACGCAGGACTGGACCGATGAGGTCACGGGCCGCCGCATGCCCGCGATCCGAACGCCACGGATCTATCGCGGGGTGCTGCCCTATATCGCGCTGCAATTCGCGATGATCCTGCTGGTGATCGGGGTGCCTTCGCTGGTGACCCATTATCAGGACACGCCGCGCCGCCCCGTGGTGCCGGCAAGCGCGCCTGCGACCTCCGCGACCCCGCAGACCGGCGGGACATCGGGCAGCCAGTCGGGGGGCAATTCTCTGGGCCTGCCGCCGCTGAATTTCGGCGGTCCCGGCAGCGCGCCGTCGGGGTCCACCGGCAACGCGACGGGGGGGGCCACGGGCACGGGCAGTTCCTCGGGCAGCCAGCCTTCGATGGGTCTGCCGCCGCTGGATCTGAACGGCACGGGCGGTTCGGGCAGCGCTCCGGCACCAGCCCAGCCCAGCATGGGCCTGCCGCCGCTCGATTTCGGGGGCGGTGCTGGGGGCAGTGCCCCGGCCAGCCCGGCACCCGAGCCTGAGCCTGAGCCTGAGCCTGCACCGGCTCCTTCGGGCGGGATCGACCTGTCGCAGCCGCCGTCATTCAACTGACGCGGATCGCAGGTCAGAGCATGAAAAAGGCGCGCGGCTCCCACCGCGCGCCTTTCTTTTTGGACAAGGATGGCCCCGTCCGGGGGCCATCGCCCGTTTACTGGTTGCCACCTGCCTGCTGACCGGCCAGCGCGCCTTCGCGCTGTTTGATCATCATGAAGGTGTCATAGGTGTATTCCGCGACCTGCTGCCACAGATAGGTCTCCGACTGGAACTGCATCATCGAGTCGTAGATCTTCTTGAAGGCTTCGTTCTCGCCGTTGATCTCGGCATAGACTTCCTGCGCGGCGGTGAAGGAGGCGTTCATCACATCCTGCGGATAGGCGCGCAGCTGGGCCCCGGCATCGATCAGGCGGCGCAGCGCCTGCGGGTTCTTGTAGTCATATTCCGCCAGCATCTCGGTCGTGGCCGCGCGGGTCGCGGTGCCGAGCAGGCTGCGGTAGTTCTCGGGCAGGCTCTGCCAGCTTTCCTGATTGAAATAGCAGCACAGCGACAGGTTCCCCTCCCACCAGCCGGGATAGTAGTAATAGGGCGCGACCTGATAGAAGCCGAGGCTTTCATCGTCATAGGGCCCGATCCATTCGGCGGCGTCGATGGTGCCCCGCTCCAGCGCGGGATAGATGTCGCCACCGGCGATCTGCTGCGGCACGACGCCGAGCTTCTCCATCACCCGACCGGCGAGACCGGCGATCCGCATCTGCAGACCTTCCATGTCGGCCAGGCCGTTGATCTCCTTGCGGAACCAGCCGCCCATCTGCGCGCCGGTATTGCCCGCGGGCAGGTAATGCAGGCCTTGGGTGCCGTAGAATTCGTTCAGCAGGTCCAGCCCGCCGCCGTAATAGAGCCACGCATGCATGCCGCGCGCGTTGAGCCCGAAGGGAATGACCCCGCCAAGCGCCCATGCCGGATCCTTGCCGACATAGTAATAAGCGGCGGTGTGGCACATCTCGACCGTGCCGTTGCTGACCGCATCGGCGGCCTGCAGGCCGGGGACGATCTCACCGGCGGCATAGACCTGAATGTCGAACGCGCCATCGGTGGCTTCGCGGACATATTTGGCCACGTCTTCCGCACCGCCATAGATGGTGTCGAGCGATTTCGGGAAGGACGAGGTGCAGCGCCAGCGCACCTTCGGGCTTTCTTGTGCGATGGCCGGAGCGGCCAGCGAAGCAGCGCCCGCGCTGCCCAATGCGCCAACGGCGGCGCCCCGCATGAACTTGCGACGATCCATATCCAATTCCTCCTTGATTGGCTGGCCGCAGGGTGCCGCCGGATCGGCGCCGAGGCAAGGTGGTTTGGAAATGTGACCACGGGGAAAGGCCCGATTTTGCCCCCGATGACGCGCCCGTGATCTGCCGCGCCGCGTCCTTGCGGCCCCCGGGGCGCGTTGGTGCTGAATTGACAGGCAGGCGGATCACCGCGCGCCCCGTTTGCGCCAGCGCGAGACGCCTCCTACATGACGAAAATGGGCCGCGGTTTCCCGCGGCCCGGTGCAAGGGTGTCCGGGCGGCAGAGCCGTCCGGACATTCCAAAGCTCCCCGCCGCAGCGGGATACTCGATTAGTTGTCGCCGGTGCCGAAGAAAACGGCGCTGACATCGGTGGTGTTGATCGCACCGGCAGCCACGGAATCGACGGAGCCGACGGAGAAGTTGCCAGCAGCCATGGAGATGCCGATCGAGCCGTTGATCGACGCCAGATCGTCCGTGTTGGAGTTGGTCGAGTCGTTGACGGCGGCGCTCACGATACCCACGCCGGAGCCGAAGGACGCCATGGAAGATGCCTCGGCCATGGTGCTGGAGGTGGAGGCGAGCGAGCTGTCATCCAGAACGCCGGCGTTCTCGGTCACGTTGAAGTTGCCGGTGTTGACCGCACCAGCAGCCAGCGAGGAGACATCGCCGATCGACTGAGTGGCCGCTTCCACAGCGAGATCGCCAGCGATGGACACATCGGACGTAGCGGTGTTGATGTCCGTGGTCGAGTTATCGGTGGCCGTGGTGGCTTCCGAGATCTCGGTATAGGTGCCATCGAACGCAGCGGAACCGCCCGTGCCGGAATCCACGGCATTGCCGAAGACGTCGGAGGCCATGCCGCCATTGGCTGCGCTCATCTGGCTGGTGATGTCGAGGCTATCATAGTCGATCGAATTGTCGATGTTGTTGGTCTGCAGAGAATCGGAATTGTCGGTGGTTTCGTCATAGGTGAACGCACCGCTGAAAGCCTGGTCTGCGTCGCCGGAAATGTCGATCGAGCCGTCGATGCCCATGTTGTTGATCGCCATGCTGGCGAAGGACGCGGGCACGCCGGACAGTGCGTCATCGATGGTTTGGTTGAAGGAATCGACCACCTGGGCGGAAGCGCCGGTTGCGGTGAGCAGAGCTGCGGTGGCAGCGGAAAGCATAAACTTGGTCATGTTACTGGTCCCATGATCCGCCAGGCAAAACGCCGTGCCTGCGGGATTAAACCGGGTGCGGCGACACCCTGTGACGATCGCGCGCAGCACGATCGACATATCTACCGGCGGGCACAGCAGGCCCCGAGGTCGGCGCTCAGGCGCCGAGCCGGTCACTCGTCTCTACACCAGCCCCAAGGGCCGCAACGGGCCTCCGGAGCATCGCACTTGTATTGGCCGGCACGGGCCGGGCGGTCATCGCCCCCACCGTGGTGCCGGTCGTCGGAATATCGCGCAGGGGCGGCAACAGCGCCGCGTCGCGCAAAGGTGTCGTCTCGCCCGTGGCCAGTGCCGGGAGCAGCGGTCCGGTGGGGCGTGCCTCGACCCGGTCGCCGGGGGCGATTTCGGCGGGCAGATCACCGGTCGCGTCGTTTTGCGCGGCCTCCTCCGCACTGTCGCTCGGCTGGGGCGTCGTCTGCGGCGTCGTGGCGCGGGCCTGACGGCAGGGCGGCGGCGGGGCGGCCCCGGCGCAGACGGCACCGGCGGGCGCAGGCGCGGCCGGGGTGCTTGCAGGCGCGTTCAGCCGGCTTTCTTCGGTTTCCTCGGCGGGCACGCCTGACGAGGCGGGGCTGGCCATGCTGCCGGAACTTGCGGTGATGGCGCTGGCGCTGCGCGCGGTGCGGGCCACCGGGCTTTCGGGATCGAACTCTGCGGTTTGCGGGGCGCGGGCGGTGCCGGGCTGGGCCGCTGCGGCCTGCGCGGGGGTTTCGGTCCCGGCCTGCGCGGGGGCGGTCTCGTCGCGGCTGACCTCGGCGCCCAGCGGCTGCGCGGCAAGCGCGGCCAGTTCGGCGGCGCGCTTCTCGTCGAACTCGCGCAGCTGCTCGGCGGAGGTCTGATCGCCGGTGATGCGGCCCATCTTGGCGTCGAGCTTGGCCGAGCATTCGACGTATTTCTCGGCGGGCATCATCTGCACCAGCAGCTCATAGGTGGCCAGTTGCAGCATCTGCCGCAGGGCGTAGTTCACGGCCTCGCGCCGGGCGCCGCCCAGTTCGAAATCCACCACGTTGTCATTGATGAACCGCGCCGTCAGCAGGCCGAACTCATCCGCGAAGATCTGTTTGCGCAGTGCCACATTGGCATAGATCTGGCCGTTCGACACATTGGTCATCGCCAGATCGAGCCCGACGAGAATGCGGTTTTGCCGGTAGTTCGGGCCGACCCCGCCCACCGTCAGGGCCGCGCCGCCGCCGGGGATGAAATCGAGGCTGTTGATCGAGCCGGTGACGACGAAATGCGCGCGTCTCTGGGCCCGCAGGTCGATGAGCCCCCACTGGCCTTCCAGCGCGGTGGTGCCCATGTCGCGGCGGTTGATCAGGGTGACGCCGGATTTGAACAGCGCCGATTGCACGATGTCGCCGGCGCCCTGGGTCACGAACTTGCCCACGCCTTCGCCGTTGTTCTGATAGGTGCCGGTCTGATCGGGAATGCCGCCGACCGCAAAGGTCAGGCCCTTGTTGATCTTGCCGCGCAGGCACAGCAGCGCGTCATCGAAAGGGGTCACGATATCGGCGATCGCCGGACCTTGGGCCAGAGCCAGATCCTCGCCCTTGCTGGCAACGATCGTGCTACAGGCGGAGGTCGCCAGCAGGGCCGCCAGCGCGGCTATCGTGGGGAGCAGTTTCATACAGCGTCCATCAGCAGGTATTGCCGCCACCGGAGGTGGAGGAGGAAGTGGAACTACCCGACGAGATGTCGACGCCGGTGATGCCGCTGGTGGAGATCTGAATAGAGCCATCCTGACAGCCGGTGGAATCCGCATAGCTGTCGATGCCGATCGTGTTGCCGGACCCGTCGATATTCACCTCCGTGGTGGTGGTGTTCGACGCCCCGATCGAGGTCGAGGTGGTGGTGTTGCCGGTGCCGTCGGCGGTGCGCACTTCCATCTCGACGGTGGAGCCGGGATCGGCGGTGACGTTCACCGCGCCGACCGAACTGTCATAGTAGTAGTTCGTCGTGGTGGAGCCGATATTGTCGTAATAGCCCTCTTCGAGCTTCTTTTGGGTGTCCATGAGATTCAGGCGGTAGGATTTTTCGACCGCCGTGGAATGGCTGTAGGAGCCCGACCAGCTCCGCCCCGCCGAAAGATAGCCATCGGCCAAGACAGGCGTAGTCGCCCCCATTGCCACTGTCATCCCCAGCGTCGCCGCCATCAGGCCCTTGATCGTCTGCCCCCGCATCGGCCTGTCCTGCCGCTCTGCGCGGGGTCCGGTCGTCGTGTCGGTCATCGTCTCACCCTCTCCTGTCCTGTTGTCGAGATGGCCGCCGCTTCGCCTGCGCGCACCCCGGAACCGGGGGGGCTGCGAGATCGACGGATGGTGATCCCTGTCCTGTCTGCTCCCCCGCGCGGCGGCTCCGCGCGGGGGTCTTTCCCCTTGGATCCGTTGCCCCGGATCCGCTGTCGTTTCTGCGCCCCAGACCTATTGGTCTAGACCCGTTGGCCCGACCTGTCGGCTCAGGGCCGGGTCGGTGCCGTGGGCGCGGTGGGCGATGTGGGCCCGGAGGGGGTGGTCGATGTTTCCCCACCCTGACTGGCGCTGCTGGAGGCTGTGCCGCCCCCGGCCTGCGCCGCCGAGGCCTGATCGTCCTGAGACGCGCTGGCCCCTGCATTGCCGCCGCCGGCTTCCGCCGCCGAGGCTTCGTCACCCTGGGACGCGCTGGCGCCCGCATTGCCGCCGCCTGCTTCCGCGGCGGAGCCTTCCTCTTCCCCGGAATTATCGGGGTTGTTGGGGTCCGTCGGGTCCGTCGGATCGGTTGGATTCTCGGGAGTGAACGGAGGTTCGTCGCGGCAGCTTTGCGTGACACCCGGAGCGGCGGGCTCACAATCTGGATCGGAAAAGGCCGTGGGCCTTGCATAGGCGGTCACCGGGGGCGGGCAAGGCTCGCCCTTCAGCACCGGATCGACGCGCACCGGCGAACCGGATTTGGTGTAGACGACCGTCTTTTGACGATCCGAGCAGGTCAAAGGCACCTCACGGGCGGGTGCCGGGCCGCTGTCCAGCGGCTCGCAGGCGGACAGAAACGGCAGCGCGCCAACAAGCGCGATCACTAGTAAACGGGTCACTGGATACCCTCCTCGAAACTCGTACGCGCAGAAACGACCCCAACCCCGGAATCCCCCCACTGCGGCACTCACGGCACCACCTGCGCCGCACTCATTAACTGCACCTAGGCAGGCATTTTTTTGCCCAATGCGTAAAGACTAATATGAGCGAATTGATGGAGGCCAGAATTTTTGTTGCCTCGTGGCAACTTCGCAAAAAATTCTCATCCTGTGCCGCCACGTTACGGCCTTGAAATAGAACGATTTCGTCATTCGCGCTTCGCAAGCCGTTTCGGCAAATCGGCAACGGCCCGGATGTGGCAAAAGTTCAATTACAGGTAACGTAGCGGCATGCAGGGGCGCGCAGTTCGCCCATAGGTTGCATGCGGCGCTGGTATGGCCCCCCTGAGTCTGGGGGATTGCCTTGGCCCCAGCCTTCCGCGCAGCGCGGGGCGGAGGACGGGGTCAGGACGGGGCAGAGTGCGGGGCGCGACCACGAAAAAACCGCCCCTCCCGGAGGAAGGACGGCTTTCCCGGGATACGGGCAGCCCCGGAGTGGTGGCATTCAGGACGCCGACCGGCGACTGGGGGCAATCGCGCGGGCCGACGCGGCCTTGCCGCATCCTGTCTGGTGCGGGTCCCTGGAGGGAATGGAGGACCCGGCTTGCCCCTACACTAGCCTGTGCGGACCGGTATGGCGCGGGGGCAGCGGGATAGGGCACCTATACGAAAGTATGGTCGCCCCTGCGGAGGGCAAAACAGTCCTGCGCTGTACAAGTGACTGTTTCGCCTGAATATCCAATCCAAAGCGGCGGTCCGGCGGGCCGGTTGGGTATGGGGGTGCTGGCGCGGAGAGATCAACCCAGCCGGGCATGCCAGGCGGCGCGAGCCTCTTCCCATGCGGCGGCGAGCGGGGGCATCTGCGCCTGTGCCGCCCCCCTGTCGCCCGCCTTGCAGGCGGTTTCGATGGCCTTCAGCCGGATGTGCAGCCGCTCGATCCCGAACATGCCGCAGATCCCGGCCAGAGCATGGGCGCGGGCCTGAATATCCTCGGTCGCGGTGGCCTGTTGCAGCGCGGGCAGGTCGTGGTCGATCTGCCCTTCCAGACGGGCCAGACGCTCGCGCAACTGCGCCGTGCCCAGCAGCTCCGTCAGGTCGGCGACCTGCGTGTCATTCAGAACCGGCGGTTGTGGCGGCGCGGCGGGGGCCAGGGCGGGCGCGTGGATCGGATCGGGGGCCAGATCGGGGGCCAGATCGGGGCGCTCGGAGGGCGCAGCGCGAGCGGCGGCGTTCGCCGGGAGGGGCAAATCGGCGATGCTTTGGGCCAGCGCCGCGCGGTCCACCGGCTTTTGCAGGAACCCGGTCATACCGGCGGCACGGAATTCCTCGCGCTCATGAGGCAGGGCATGGGCGGTGACCGCGATGATCGGGGTGGCGCGGTTGCGGCTGTCGGCGGCGGACTGAATGGTGCGGGTCGCCTGCACGCCGCTGATGCCGGGCATGGAGATGTCCATCAAGATGGCGTCGTAGCGATGGGCCGCCGCCAGCGCGATCGCCTCCGCCCCGCCGGGGGCAAGGGTCACCTCATGACCCATCCGGCGCAGCATGACGCCCAGCAGGTCGCGGTTGATCTCGTTGTCATCGACCAGCAGCAGCTGCCGTGGCGTGACCTGCCCCGTTCCACTATTTCCCGCCTCACTATTCCCTGCCCCGCGTGCCCCGGCGCGGCTATGACCGGCCTCAGCTTCGGCGCTGACAGGGCTTGCGGGCAGGTCGGGCGCGGGCGCGCCGTCCTGTGCAGTCCTCTCCAGTTCCGTGGTTTCGGGCGCGCATGGATCGACCGGCAGATCGACGCGGAACCGCGCCCCCTGCCCCGGCGCGGACTGGCAGGTGATCTCCCCGCCCAAGCGCCCCACCAGCCGCCGCACGATCCCCAGCCCCAGCCCGGTGCCGCCGGTGCGCCGCTCATACCGGCTGTCGAGCGAGACGAAATCCTCGAAAATGCGCGCCTGCTCGGCCTCGGGGATGCCGACGCCGGTATCGCGCACCTCCAGCCGCAGCAGGGGCCGGGCGGGGGCCACCCCCGTTTGCGCCGTGCTGTCGTGGAACCCGGCCTCCAGCGTGACATCGCCCCCCGGAGCGAACTTGATCGCGTTGCTCAGCAGGTTGACGAGGATCTGTTGCAGCGCGCGCGGATCGCTGCGCACCCAGCGACCATCCAGCCCGGCCAGCCCGTCGCGCTGCAAATGCAGCCGCGCGCCCGACACCTGCGCCAGCGGCTCCATCGTGGCGATCATCGTACGCGCCAGCGCCGCCGGGTCGCAGGGTTGCAGGCTGTCCTCGCCCCGGCCCTCGCCCGCCTCCGCCCGTTCAATCGCAAGCACGTCGTTGATATGGCCCAGCAGGATATCGCCCGAGGTGCTGGCCGCGGCGACAAAGCCGCGCTGCTCGGCGTCGAGCGGGCTGTCGGCCAGCAGTTGCAGCGCCGACAGCACCCCGTTCATCGGCGTGCGCATCTCGTGGCTCATCATGGCGAAGAAGCGGGATTTCTCGCGATAGGCGGCCAGCGCCTCGTCGCGGGTGCGGATGATCTCCGCTTCCTTTTCCTTCTTGTCGGTGATGTCGCGGATATAGGAGACAAAGACCGGGCCGCTTTTGATCCGGGCCAGAGAGACCGACATCTCGACCGGGAACACCCGCCCGTCGCGATGCAGCATCCACGCCTCGCGGCGGCCCTTGTCGGCCCATGTGGTTTCCCGCGTGTTGTGGAAATGGTTCAGCATCCCGCGCAATTCGGCCCGGCGCGGGGCGGGGATCAGCAGGTCGATGAAATCGCGCCCCAGCGCATCCTCGCGCAGATGGCCGAACACGCTTTCGGCGGAGCCGTTGAAATCGAGGATGCGGGCGCGGTCGTCGGTCACCACCACCGCATCGAGCGAGCCGCGCAGCGTGGTGTCGAGCCGCAGGCGGCTTTCCTCCGCGACCTGCGACGCGGCGTCGAGCGCGACGGTCTGCCGGAACAGGCGGATCACCGTCACCAGCAGCGCCAGCAACACCAGCAGCACCACCGCGATCATGCCTTCGAGCAGGCCCGCGACGCGGTGGCGTTCGCGCTCCATCGTCTCGGCGGCGGTGGCGATGGAGGCCAGCGCCACCTCGCGCGGCAGATCGCCGATCCGCGCCAGCGCCCGGGTCAGCACGCCCAGCCCCTGCCGCAGCGCGCTGTCGGAACTGTCGATCAAGGGGATCAGCGCATCGAGTTCGCCGCGCAGCACGGTCAGGATGCGGCGCACGGCGGGGTCGTGGTCTGCCCCGTGGCTTTGGGCCTGAATGACCTGCACCCGGCTATAGAGAATGTCGAACCGCTTGCGCAGTTCCTCCAGCGCGGCGGCATCGGGGCCCGTCCCTGTCCCTGCTGTCGTCCCTGCGGCTGCCGCGGCTGTCGCCGCCGGGGCCAGATCAATCGCGTGATCCAGCGCCCGGTCAAGCTTGAGATACTCCACCTCCAGCTGCGACAGCACCCATTCGGCATGGTCCTGCTGCGCGGTGTCGAGATTGCGGATGTAGCTCCAGACCGCAAAGGACAGATAGGCCGCGGCAAGGCAGGCCAGCACCAGCGCCAGCGCCAGCATCCCCCGCCAAAGTCGCGGGCGGCGCGGCGTGGTGGCGCGCGCGGGATCGGTCGTCATCTGACGCATCATGTCGGGTCCCCCTGCCCTGCGCTGGCCCGGATCCGGGCCGCGCGTCGGCCCGGGGGCCCTGCCACGGGCCGAATCCCGGCCCCGCCTTGGCGCGCGCGCGCCCCGTGTTATTCCACGATCAGGCGGTCCAGTTGCCAGATCGACCGGCTGTAGATGGTTTCAGCCTGATAGTCGGGATTATCGTCATAGGGATAGACGATCCACAATGGCCCCTTGTCGCGGCGCGACATTGGCGTGTCATTGGCGAGATAGGCGATGATCGGGCCGTCCTCGACCGCGTCGGATACCGGGATCGTGACCGAATAGTCGTTGATCGCGGTGGCCTGCAACGTGCCGGAGGTGACCTCCGCATGGGCCAGCAGATCCTTCAGTGACACCCCGTCGAAGCGCTGCAGGCCTTCGGTCCAGATGGTCGAGGTTTCGATCTGCGTGCGCGGCAGGGCTTCCAGCGCGGCCCGGTCGAAGCTCAGGCTGCGCGCCCCGTCGGTGACCGTCAGCAGGATCGGCGCGGAGGTGGCGGTGGCCTCGGCGCTGGCCGGGACGGCGCGCGGGGCCGTAGTCGTGCTATCGGCCTGTGCCGCGCCGGGGGTCAATGTCTCGCCCGCCACGAGCGCGGCGCCGATCAGGGCCGCAACGGCGGCAAGCAGGGAAGTCTTGCGAGTGAACACGGGTGTCGTCTCCTGTTTCTGGCCACAGCGCGCAGGCGTCTGCGATGCCTTTGGTCCTGGGGGCACGCGGGCCGCGATCGGCCCGGCGGCCCGGTGATCGGCCTCCTGTCACAACCCTACACGGCGCGTTTGGCGATCCCCATGCCGCAGCGGGATAGCCGACCTATGCGAAAGGATAGATCCCCCTCCAATGCCCCGGGAAATCCTGTTTGCGCCGCGCCGCATGTATGAAACTGTAAGGCGAAAGGGCCGCCCCCCGGAGCGGCCACTGCGGGAGTGTGCCATGAAGCTGAGAATATTGATTGCCGACGACCATGACATGGTGCGCGAAACCCTTGCCATGTTCCTTGGCGCGGATGGCACGGTGCAGACCACCGCCGCCCATGATCTGCCCGAGGCGCTGGCAAAGATGCGCAGCGAAGGCCCGTTCGATCTGGTGCTGCTCGATTACAGCATGCCCGGCATGAAAGGGCTCGACGGGCTGCGCACCGCGATCGCGGCCCATGGCGGCAATCCCGTGGGGCTGATTTCCGGCACGGCCAGTCGGCTGATCGCCGATCAGGCGCTGGAAATGGGCGCGGCGGGTTTCCTGCCCAAGACGATGTCCGCGAAATCGCTGGTCAATGCGGTGCGCTTCATGGCGGCGGGGGAGATCTACGCCCCGGTCGGTTTCATGTCCGGCAAGGAAGACCCCGAAGAGACCGATTTCGAAAAGGTTCTCTCCGATCGCGAGCGTCAGGTGCTGCGCGGGCTGATGCATGCGCAGTCCAACAAGGAGATCGCCCGCGACCTCGATCTGCAGGAAGTCACCATCAAACTGCATGTGAAGACGCTTTGTCGAAAACTCGACGCAAAGAACCGCACCGATGCGGCGATGATCGCCCGCGACGCGGGCTTCGTCTGAGCGCGCCCGGACCGGATCTGCGCGGGGCTTGAGCCAGCCCGGCTCAGCCCGCCCGGCATGGCGGGGGTCACGGCCCGCATCCCGGCTGTCACCCAGCCGCGGCGCAGCCCCTGATCCCTGCGCGCACCGGGGCCCTGCCCTCTCCTGCCCCCCCCCGTGGTCCGGCGCAGTTGCCGCCTGTGAGGCTCGGGCGGGGCGTCAAAAATTTTTCATTTAATTTCAATAGCATAAATGCGCTCAGCGCAGCCCTGCGCGCTTCTGGTCCATAGGGGGCGTCCTGCACAGGGGCGATGTGCCGTCCGTGCCTGTCGGGGCGGGCCTGCCGTTTGCAGGCCCGGCGCGGCTCTGCATCCGGCGCTCTATCCGCCGCCTATCCGCCCTCTCTCTCCCATCTGTCCGGGCCGCGCCCGCGCCCGTCACAGCCGCCGCCGCACCGCCTTGCCCGGTGCGAAGCGGTGGAGATCGTGGGCATTTTTGGCAAATCCCGAAGTTAAACAAGCCTTCATTCTTGGCGTCCATTCCTGCACCGGCCAGTCAAGCTGGTCGTGTGTGATGTCGATGCGTTCACAAGGCGGTCCGGGATGGACCAACGCGTATCCGTTATGTCGGCAGGCCTATCCCGAAGGGTATGTGCCTGTCGTTCGGATCACGTCCCTATCCCGACGCGCACCTGCGAAATGCGCCTGCACACGGCAAGGTTGACGGGCCCGGAGCACAAAATCGCTGCGGCCATTGTAACCGCCGGACCCCTGATCCGGCATCAAAGGAAACGCCCATGTCCATTTCCGTTTTCAGTGCCAGCCGGTCCGGTTTCGCCGCCATGGCGCTGGTCCTTGCCCTGCCCCTGTCCCTGGGCGCCGCATCGGCCGCCGCCGAGGCGCTCGAAAGCCAGTTCTCCTATCTCATCGTCGAAACCGACGCCGAGGGCGCGGAGCAACTGGTCGCGCGCACATCGGTCAAGCCGGGCGAAACCATCCATTACCAGTTGCAGCACACCAACACGACCGAGGACGCGATGAGCGGTCTCGTGATCGCTGCGCCGGTGCCGCAGGGGGTGACCATCTCGCTGGGCAGCGAAACCACCTCCGTGCCTGCCGTGTTCGAGGTGCAGGCCGAACTCGACCCCGAAAACGAGGGGCTGGAATGGTCCACCCTGCCCGCCACCCGCGTGGTGATCGAGGCCGATGGCACCACCCGTGAGGAACCCCTGCCCGAAGCCGACATCGCCGCCGTGCGCTGGAGCTACTCCGAGCCGCTCGATCCCGGCGCGGTGGGGCTCAACGCCTATCGCGTGCGGGTGAACTGACCCGCCGGGGCCGTCTGACGGTCCCGCTCCCCCCCCCCCGGCGTTTCCGCCGGTTTTCGCCTCTCCCCTTGTGAGACCCGCCGCCGACCCCTGTCGCGCGGCACCGGTCGCTGCATGCCTGCGGCATGGGGGGAGGACAGGTGCGCCGGGCCCGGTCAGGGCCACAGGGGCGCGCCCCCCGCATCCCCTACCGGGGCCGGTCTTCGGCCTCGCCTCCCTGAAACCCGGGCTCTCCCGGACCCAGCCCGGCTCTTCCGAATCCGGCACCCCAACTTCAGCTCCCAACTCCAGGTAAGGTAAAAACCAGTGATTCATCCTCCCTTCTTCCTGCGCTCCGCGAGCGCGGTCGCGGTCACCGCCATGCTCGGTGCCGCGGCCTACGCCGCCGCCCCCGAGGCCGGCTCCGTCATCGGCAACCAGGCGGTCGCGACCTATACCAACTCCGCCGGCGACACGATCACCGTCACCTCCAACACGGTCGAAACCGTGGTGCAGCAGGTGGCTGGCGTGACGCTGGATTCGGACAACACCGAAACCATCGCTCCGGGCGGTAAGGCCTTCTTGCCGCATATCGTCACCAACGTGGGCAACGGCCCCGACAGCTACGCCCTGACCGCGACCGAGGATGGCAGCGGCACGCTCGACACCTCGCAGCTGGTCTTCTACCCCGACGCCGACATGGACGGTGTGGCCGACAGCGCGACGCCGCTGACCTCCACCCCGACCCTGGCGCCCGGCGAGCAGTTCGGCGTCGTGATCGAAGCCACCGTGCCCTCCACCGCCACCGGCTCCGACACGATCACCGTGACCTCGACCTCCGCGCTTGACGGGACCGTCGCGGCGACCAACACCGACACGCTGACCATCTCCACCGATGCGATCGTCGAACTGGTCAAATCCATGACCGCCGATGCCGCATCGGGCGGCGATCCCAATATCGTCGACGCGGGCGACACGGTCACCATCACCCTGACCTATTCCAGCACCGGCCTCACCGCCGCCGACAACTACATCGTGCAGGATGTTCTCGACGGTGACCTGACCTATGTGAAGGGCACCGCCCGTTGGTCGGACAGCGCCGTGCCGCTTGACGATGACAACGGCTCCACCGTGGTCGATGCCACCAACGGCAACAGCGAAACCATCGCCTGGGATTACGACGACACCCAGACCGTCAACTTCACCCTGTCCTCGGTCGGTTCGGGCCGGTCCGGCAGCGTGACCTTCGACGTGGTCATCGCCGATACCGCCGATGCGGGCATCATCCCCAACACCGCGACCCAGACTGTGGACGGCGTGGCCTTCCCGCCCTCGAACACCGCCTCGGTGACGGTGGCCAACCAGTATTCGGTGTCGATCGCGGATACCGCGATCAACGGCGATGGCACCCCCAACGGGGCGATCACCTCCGCCACCGATGACGATACCCTGTCGAACGACATCGTGACCGAAAGCGGCTCCGTCTATCAGGGCGGCACGATCGCGCAGGAATTCGTGCTGACCAACAACAGCAACCGCGCCGACAGCCTTGCGGTCTCGGTGGCCAATGTGGACTTCCCCGCAGGCACCACCTTCCGCATCGTCGGCGCTGACGGGGTCACCCCGGTCATCGGCTCCGTCGGTCCGCTCGCCATCGGCGCAAGCACCAAGGTCACCTTGCTCGCGACCCTGCCCACGGATGCCCCCGTGACGGCTGTGGCAGATTACACCGCGACCATGACCACCACCTCGGATGCCTCCGGCGTCTCCGACATCTCGACCGCCGAATTCACCGGTGCGGTGCTGGCCTCCAGCGTCGATCTCGAAAACAACGTGGTCGGTGACGAAGGCGACGGGGCCAACCCCTACGACCCGCTCGGCGATCCGTGGATCTCCAGCACGACCGATCCCGGCGCGCCGGTGACCTATGACATGCTGGTGCAGAATGGCGGCACCGTGTCGGACAGCTATAACCTGTCTCTCGCGCAGGCTCTGCCCGTGGGCTGGACGGTCGAATTCCGCCTCGCCGACGGCACTCTGGTCAGCAATACCGGCACCATTCCCGCCGGCGCCTCCACCCAGGTCTTCGTCACTGTGACGCCTGCGGCGGATTCCGCACCGCTCACCCAGGAGATCGACATTCAGGTGGCCTCCTCCGTGTCGGGGCAGAGTGACCGCATCGTCAACGACATCACCGTGAACGAGATCTACGACGTTCAGATCATCGAAGATCAGAGCGCCCAGGCCTCGCCCGGCGGTATCGTCGACCTGCTGCACACGATCACCAACGAAGGTAACGTCGACATCTCCGAAGGTGCGATCACCCAGAGCGGGCTGACCAACTTCTCCGGCGCGATCTACTGGGACCAGAACGACAACGGCGTCATCGACCCGACCGAACCGGTCATCGACAACTTCGACGACCTGACGGATGGTCTGGGTGTCGGCGTGAACGGTCTGGCCGCCGGTGAGAGCATCTCGGTGATCTACCGGGTGCAGACGCCCTCCACCGCGACGGTGGGTGTCTCCGAGATCGGCACGCTCAGCCTTGCCTCCTCGCTCAACACGGGCACCGCGACCGATGCCGATACCGCCGATAACGCGGTCGAGGACCGGATCGTGATCATCTCGGGCGATGTGACCCTGACCAAGTATCAGTATATCGACGCCAATTGCGACGGCACGGTGGGTGTTTTCACCAAGACCCGTCAGGATGTCGAACCCGGTCAGTGCATCCGCTACATGATCGAGGCCGAGAACACCGGCTCCTATGAGGCGCGTGACGTGATCATCTCG
This sequence comes from Pacificitalea manganoxidans, assembly GCF_002504165.1. Lineage (GTDB taxonomy): Bacteria > Pseudomonadota > Alphaproteobacteria > Rhodobacterales > Rhodobacteraceae > Pacificitalea > Pacificitalea manganoxidans. The sequence continues at coordinate 29,533 of NZ_CP021408.1, read as the reverse complement.
GATGCGGCTCCGGCCTATACCTCGATCACCTCCTGCGGCACCGCCTGCCCCGAGACCCTGTTCCCGGGCACCAGCACCGCAACCGCCACGTCGAGCAGCATCACAAGCAACCACGGCACTGTCCTGCCCGGCGGTTTCGCCCGGCTCGAGTTCACCGTGGAGGTGGACCAGTAAGGTCCGCCCACCTGCGCCCCCGCCCCGGATTTCCGGGTGGGGGCGCCCTTTGCCCCTCCATCCCTGGCCCGGATCCCGTGTGGTCCTCTGCCGACGTCCCATGCGCGCAAGGACCGCGCCTCCCGGGCCAGGGCTCTTTCGTCACATGATCCTCTCTTGGACATCCCGCCTCATCTTGCGCAGCCTCCCTTCCCTTTCCACCGACCTGCCCTCCGCCCGCGTCCTTTCGCCCGGTTCTGTCGGCTCCGCATCTGCCGGACCTGCTCTCTCCGGACCTGCCCTCTCCGGTCCTGCGCTGACCGCCTCTGCCCTGACCGCCGCTTGTTTCATGGGGGCCTGTCCGACCCTGCGCCCTCTGCCCTGTTTTCACGTCCTTCCGGCCCCTCCCGGCCCTTGCCCCCTCTGCCCCTGCCCCCGCGGCTCCACCCGCCCGCTTTTCCGCCGCCCTCTCCGCTCTTGCCCCATGCGCTGCGTGCCGGGGCCGCGCTCTGCCCCCGCTTCCGTTTCCGCCTCCGTCTCTGCCCCTCTCCCTGACGCCTCTGCCCCCATGTCGGCCCCCCTCCCGGCCCCTCTCTTTCCCGCCAGCGCGCCGCCCCCTGTGCGCAGGCCCCGCCCCGTCCCTTTCGCCCGGCCCGCTCCGGCCGTGCGCCCTTTCATCCTCGAAGGAGCGAACTGATGCGCAGTTTTCTTCGGAAGATGAGTGCCCGCCCCCTCCGTATCGCCGACAGGCCGATCCGCAGCGCCGCGACCGCTCTTCTCCTCTTTGCCGCCCTGCCCGGTTTCGGCACTGGTGGCTCTGGCTTCGGCACTGTCTTTGGTCCGGGCTTCGGCTTTGGTCTGGGATTTGCGGCGCAGGCCGCACCGACCCCGGCCGGGACCGTGATCCGCAACATCGCCGAGGGCAGCTATTTCAACGCCGCGCTCGGCATCCGCGAAACCGTCCGCTCCAACCCGGTCGAGGCGCTCGTGGCCGAAGTGCCGGATATGGAGGTCACGGGTTTCACCGATCTGGTGCTCTCTCGCGGGGCGATGGACCAGTATCATTACGAGATCCGCAACACCGGCAATGTCACGCTGGAAATGACCCCCAGCATGCGCCTGCAGGGCGCCACCGGGCTGATCGGCTCGGCGGAGCTGATCCATGACGAAAACCGCAATGGCGTGATCGATCCGCAGGAGCCGGTCATCGACGCGGAAACGGAAACCGCCCCGGCTGCACCGGCCGCCTTTGCCGCGCGCAGCGCTGCACCGGCCACCTTTGCCGCCACCCCTGCCGCCGCGCCCACCAGCTTCACGATGGAGCCGGGCGACAGGCTCAGCTTCATCTACAGCTTCCGCGTCTCCAGTTCCGCGCAGCCGGGCGACCGGTTCAGCGCGATCCTCGTGGGCAATGCCTCCTCGCTCAGCGTCACCAGCCAGACCGAACTCTCCGGGGAAGGCACTGGCCACACCACCATCGTCGTCAGCGGGCTGGAGATCGAAAAGAACCAGCGCCTGCAGATGGATGACACGAACGGCAGCGATACGCTGATCTACGGCCTGCGTCTGCGCAACAATTCCGAAGGCGCGGTGGCGGGATATGACAGCGTGGAGGACGCGCCGCTGCGCATCGACGGGCAGCAGGTCACCGGCGTGCTGGTGCGCGACGAAATCCCCCGCAATGCCGTCTTCGCCGAGATCCTCGAAACCGGCGGCATGACCGGGCTGTATCACCTCCGCGATGCCGGCGCGCAGGACTATCAGACCACGCCCCCCGCCGATCCGGGCATGGTCGATGCGGTGGGTTTTTTCCACGCGGGCGATTATCCCGTGGGCCGCTCCACCGATCTGTCCTTCTCGGTCGGGGTCGAACCGTCGCTGGGCGCCGTCACCATCGACAACACCGCACAGGCCTATCTCGATGTCGAAGGCGAACAGGTCGGGCTGAATTCCAACCGGGTCAGCTATGCGCTGGCCGCGCGCCAGCCTGCCACGCTGACCTTCATCGATGCCGTCACCGGGGCCGATGCCCCCTATGGGGCGCTCGATGCCGATGCCCGCCTGCAGATCGTCAGCGGCGCGTGCAATGTCAGCCTCGATGTGGATGTCGTCACCGTCACCCTGCGCAGCACCGTGACCGGCGATATCGAAACCGTGGCGGCACGAGAAACCGGCCCCAATACCGGGCTTTTCCGCACCGCGCCGGTGCCGCTGGCGCGGATGACCGTGCCGGTGCACGGCGATGGCGTGATGGCCAGCGATCAGGGCGACCGCATTCAGGCGCTGGCGCGCTGCGGCAATACCCTGCTCGAAGACATGCTGCTGGTGGAGCCGGGCAATTTCCTCTTCAACTCCGTCACCAATGACCCGGTGGAGGGCATCACCCTTGTCCTGGTCGAGATGGGCAGCGGGCGCGAAATGGCCCGCACCGTCACCGACGCGCGCGGCTTCTATGCCTTTGGCAGCGTCGAGGCGGGTGACTACCGCATCTCCACGCTCGATGCGCCGGAATGGGTGTTTCCTTCCGTGCGGCTGGATTTCCCGGGCTATGGGCGGCAGGTCTTGCCTGCGGCCTTCGGCGCCAGCTTCGCCCATGAGGGCGGCGTCGTGGCCATCACCGATATTCCCGTCGATCCCTATTACGGCGCGCCCCTCGCCCTGCGCAAAAGCGCCGAGCGTGACAGCATCGGGCAGGGGGAATTCCTGCTCTATACGCTGGAGATCGACAACAACATGCATCAGGCGCTGATCGACGCGCAGATCTTCGACCGGCCCCCTTTCGGCACCGAACTCGTCGCGGGCTCGGTCACGCTCGATGGCGCGGTGCTGGCCGATCCGGTCCGCGACGCCGAGGGCGACATGATCTTCGAGCTGGGCAATCTGCTGCCGCTTGAGCGCTATGAGCTGAGCTATCTGCTGCATTTCACCGCCGCCGCCCGCGAGGGCCGCAACGAAAACACCGCGCTTCTGGCCGGGCGTCAGGCCGGCACCGGGGTGCTGCAGCAATCGCCTCTGGCCCGCACCACCGTGCGGCTGGATAATTCCGGCGGCGTCTTTGCCCGGCAGGGCACGGTGATCGGCTCGGTTTTCCTCGACTGCAACGGCAATGGCATCCGCGACGGCATCATGCCGCGCGACACCTATGAACCCGACGCCCCCGCGCCCGCCCATGCCGATCATGAGCCGGGCATTCCCGGCGTCCGCATCGTCACCCAAGAAGGGCTTTTCGTCGTCACCGACAGCCACGGGCAATATTCCCTGCCCGGCCTGCGCCCGGTGACCCATGCCTTCCTCGTGCAGCCCGAAACCCTGCCCCGCGGCACCGAAGTGCAGATCACCCGCAGCAACGACCTGCGCCGGGGCGGCTCCCGCGTGGTGCCGCTGCGCCGGGGCGAGATGCGCGCCGAGCATTTCGCCGTGCGCGCCTGCACCCCCGCCGTGCTGGCCGAGATTGACACCCGCCGCGCCCGGCTGCGCGAAGGCGCGACCCCCATGACCATGACCGCCAGCGATCTGCCGATCGAAGGGGCGCGGGCACCGACGCGCAGCTCCCGCTCCGAAGCGGGCCTGCCCACCACCACGCAGCTGACCCCCGGCATGCTGGCCGAGGCCGCCGCGTCCAACGATCCCGCCCCCGCCGATACTTCCGCCGATACCTCCGCCCGCGGTGGCGCCGCCGCCCCCGGCGGGGCCGATTCCGCCCGCCGCGCGCCCACGCCGCTGGCCCAGAAACCCGCCGCCCAGCGTCAGCCGCTGGCCCGGATGGTGCGCGGTCTGGACCCGGCGCCCGGCTTTCTCGATCTGGCCGATGGCGACACCGTCGCGCGGCGCACCCAGAGCATCCGCATCAAGGGCAAGGCCGACCTGACCCTCGCGCTGCTGCTCAATGGCCGCCGCATCGGCGCCGACCGGGTGGGCGAGCACACCACATGGGAACGCAACAACGTGCAGGCGATGGAATTCGTCGCGGTGCGGCTCGCCCCCGGCGAAAACCGCCTGACCCTGCTGGGCAATGACGGCTTCGGCATCGAACGTCTGCGTCAGGAGATCCGCATCACCGCCCCCGGCGATCCCGCCCGGCTGGAAATCATCGCCCCCGAAACCGCGCCCGCCGCGCCCGCCTCGGTCCTGCCCGTCGTGGTCCGCATTCTCGATGCGCGCGGCCTGCCCGTGCCCGCCTCCGGCACCGTCACCCTGCGCGCCGGCAAGGCCCTGTGGGACGTCACCGATATCCGCCCCGGCACCCCCGGCATTCAGGCCTATATCGATAATGGCGAGGCCACGTTCGGGCTGATCCCGCCGCAGGTCTCCGGGCCCGATACGCTCACCGTCACCGGCGGCTTCGGCCAGGCCGAGACCCGCATCACCTTCACCCCCGATCTGGACGAACGGGTGATGATCGGCGTGATCGAGGGGGCAGTGGCGCTTGGCGACCGGCGCAACCGCGATGTCACCGGCGCGGGCCTGCTGCCCGCCGACCGTTTCAGCGGCTTCGAGGACACCACCACCGGCCTGCGCGGGGAGCTTTATCTCAAGGGCGCCATTCGCGGCGACGCGCTGCTGACCCTGCGCTACAGCTCAGACCGCGACACCGAAGACCGCCTGTTCCGCGACATTCGCGGCGACGAATACTACCCGGTCTATGGCGACAATTCCGAACGCGGCTATGACGCGCAATCCTCCGGCAACCTCTTCGTCAAGGTCGAGAAGGGCCGCAGCTATATCCTCTATGGCGACATTTCGATCGAGCCGGAAAGCAGCGCCTTCCGTCTGGGCGGGCTGCGCCGGGTCGTCACCGGCGCCAAGGGGCACTGGGAAAACGACCGCGTCTCCGTCACCGTGTTCGGGGCCCGCACCGCGCAGGACCGGCAGATCGTGGAATTCGCGGGCCGCGGGGTCTCGGGCCCCTATGACCTGACGCTCGATGGCTATGTGGAGGGCTCCGAACAGGTGGAGATCCTCGTGCGCGACGAACAGGGCGGCGACATCCTGTCGGCCACGCCGTTGCGCCGCGGCACCGATTACCTGCTGGATTTCTTCCGCGACACCATCACCTTCGATGCGCCCGTGCGGCAATTCGACGGCGACGGCAATCCGGTCTCGGTGCGCGTCACCTTTGAGGCCGAAGAGGACAGCGCCGACCGCTATTGGCTCTATGGGGGGGAGGTCAATTACACCCTGACCGACACCACCTCCGTGGGGGTGCGCGCGGTGCAGGCCGATGCGCCGCTCTACAATCCCGCCCGCAGCCGCCTGCAGGCCGCCTATATCCGCCATGAGGATCACACCGGCGGGCTGTGGGAGGCCGAGGTCGCGCGCTCCGAAAATGCCGAAGGCATCGCGGGCAGCGCCGCGCGCCTGTCCTATGAGCGCCGCACCGAACGCGAAAGCCTCAGCTTCGAGGCGGTCCATTCGGGCCGGGATTTCGAAGCCGAAGGCAGCCTTGCGCGGGCGGGCACCACCCAGCTGCGGTTCAGCTACGGGCTCGCGCTCGACGATGGCGGCGACCTGTCGCTTTCGGCGGAATACGTCAAGGATCGGGTCGCGCGCAGCGAACGGCTCACCACCGAACTGCTCTATGCGCATCGCTTCACCGAACGCTTCCGCGGCGAAATCGGGATCGAGGTCGAAAGCACCCGGCAAGAGCGCGCCGACCCCGAAACCAGCGCCGCGCTGGTGCTGGGCAGCCACTGGACCCCGCGCACCCGCCCCGACAGCACCATCCGCACCCGCCTGCGGCTGCCGATCGGCGGCGATCCCGCCACCCGCGCCCCGGCGGAACTGACGCTCGGTCTCTACCGGGAGCCGGAACCGGGCTGGCGCGCCTATGCGGAGGTGGAATTCACCTTTGGCGATGAGGGCGTGGGCAATCGCAGCCGGGTCGGGTTCGAATATACACTCACCGACTGGCTCGAAGGCCGGACCGAATTCAGCCGCGTCCCCGGCGCGCTGGAGGAGACCCTGCATCAGGGCGTCGCCGCGACCTATGACTATAGCGAGCTGACCACCTTCCGCGTGGATCTGGAACATTCCCGTCTGGTCGACAGCGGCGCGGACCAGCTGACCAGCCTCGCGCTTGGCGCCAAATGGGGCAGCTTCGATGACCGCTGGGTCGGGGATGCCGATTTCGACACCACCATCGAGGAGCGCGGCAACACCTATTACGCCAGCGTCGGTCTGGCCGGGCAGGTCACCCCCGATCTGACGGTGTTGGGACGGACCCGGATCGCGCTCGATCAGCGCGACACCGTCGACAGCCGGCGCATGCGCAGCCGCATCGGGGCCGCCTATCGCCCCATCGCCAATCCCCGGCTGGAGGTTCTGGGCTGGTATGAGCACCGGCTGGAGCAGAAATACGCCCGCACCGAAACCCATATGTGGTCGGTCGATGCCAGCTACGAGATGAACGAGGATCTGCGCGTGAACGGCAAATATGCCGGACAGCATCAGCGCGTCGAACTGCCCGCCCCCGAGGATCGGGAGGACGGCACCGACATCTCCGCCACCACCCAGCTGCTGCAAGCCGGGCTGAACTGGGAATTTGGCGAGGATCGCTTCCAGTTCGGGCTCAATGTCGCGCGGCTCTGGGACAGTCACGGCCATGCCTCGATCGGCTTTGGCGCCGAATTCGGCGTCACCCCGACCGAAGGCGTGCTGCTGGCCATCGGCTATAACAGCCTGCGCGGCGAAGTGGCCGGTCAGGCGGATCTTTATCAGGAGGGCGTCTACCTGCGCTTCAACCTCCTTCTCGACAACAGCCTGTGGGACAGGCTGGACAAGTTTCTCGGCCAGTGACCGGCATATGTCGGCAGTGAGGTGACGTGAGAACGTGACCGGCGCATGTGACCAAGCATGACCGGGGCACAGGGGTCGGTGCGGTATGTCAGGGGCATGCCGGGCTGGCCTTCCGGGACAGGCCCGGAGATCGTTCAACAGGCGCGCCTTTCATGGTCGGGACGGGTCACATCGCATGCGCATCTGCGATGTGGCCCGACAATCCCCCCCAAAAAAACCTTCCCCCGGAGGGGCCGCCCCCTGGGGCAGCTTCGCGCGGATAGGGACTAAAGCGGCATTTCGGGTCGCACAGCCCCTCGGGCCGAGATGGAGAAAGCCGGACCCGGCACATGCATGACACACACACGGCACATGCAGGTCAGGCGCTGAAGGTCGCCGCCGCCCCCCGCCCGTGTCCGCCGTCCGGCTTTGCCCCTTCCGCGATCCTCAGCCCTCGTTCGGCGGGGGCTTGTTGAACGACGCATCGGGTGTCCCGGTGAAACATCCCAGCACATGGGGGTAGGACGCGGTGACGACATAGCCATAGACGCCGTCCTGTATCATGCCGTTGCACTGATCCAGATCCCCCGACCCTGCCACATATTCCCAATCGTCGACAAAGGTGCCGTCATATGTCCCGCCCGGCCCATCGGGGCGCGTGCCCGTTTTCAGCCGGTAGCTCGACGTGGCCGGGCGGATGGTGCCATTGTCGTTGATGTAACTGCCAAAGATCGGAAAGCCGTCCGCCGCAAAGCCGATCACGGGCGAGGCCGCCGTTGGGGTCGCCTGCTCGAACAGGGCCATCGGGTTGCCGTGGTAGTGATAGGTGCCGTCGGGCTGGGTGTGGGCGTTATGCTCATCGGTGCCAAATTCGCCGCCCGGTCCCATCGGATCGTATCTGTAAGGCGTCGCCATGTCGTTGCAGCCGATAAAGCCGTTCCCCACGCCGAAACATCCCGCGGCCATCAGGTCCAGTTTGACGCCGTTCAGGAAAATGGCGTTGTCCGTCTGCAGGCTCAAGGCTGTCGGTGTCTCAGTGGCACGCGGGTCCGCAGGAAGGGTGTAGCTCTGCTCCTGCGGAGAAAACGGATGGGCAAACTGGCCGGTCGCATTGAAATCGTGGTTGGGCACGGCATTGGAGCTGATCGTGCAGGTGGTCCCGTCCGTGGTGATGAGGGTGCTGGCGGCGTAGCGCTGCTGTTGCTGCACATCCGTGGCCGTCGCCGTGTTTTCCGCGACATAGTCCGCGCAGCTTCCGACCCGCTCCGTGAAAATCGCATCCGTTATATCATGGGCCGAGCCGGTGCCGCCGGTCCCGGCCAAGGCCACGAGCGCCCCAAGAACGCTCCTTGTTTTGGGGGTGAAACGCGCGGGGTCGAACATGAGCTAACTCCTTTTTGGGGGCGGGTGCCGCTCTGGGCATCTTGCAAGATCGGAACCGGATTTAACCACCCTTACGTTCGACGGCGGATTTTACGGCGCGCGGCGGGGCAATCTGCCGCCTGCCCGGATCTTGCGCCGGCCCGGATCTTGCGGATGTCCCGAGGCCTCTTGGCCCGAACCGCGCGCGGCCAATCCCCGGCGAATCCCGCCGCCCTATGTGGGGCGCGCGCTGGGGCGGGCAGGCGTCGCTAAAATCCTTTGCAAAAATCTCGCCTCGCGGGTCTTGCGAGGCACGGACTCCGCCGCAGGGGGGCAAATTTCGAGGGGGCGTTCACCTCTTGTGAACAGGCGCCCTATACCTTCGCGCCACTGCCTGTCGGCTTGCGCCTGTGACCTGCGCAGCCGGGCGGGGTCATACTGCTTTCGTGCCCCACCCCCTTCACCGGCGCCCCGGCCGGTCCCCGCCCCCTGCGGGGTTTGCCGGCGACTGCGCTTATCGGAGAACGTCATGCTGCCACCTTACGCCCCTGTGTCTACCCCTGCCCCCTCATTTGCGCCGCGCGGCGCCGCTTTGCTGCGGCTGCCCCGGCATCCGCTGCTGCAATTGCCGGGTCTCGTGCTTGCGGGTCTGCTGCTGATGCCGCAGCCCGGCCACGCCGCCACCGGCCTGCATATGAGCGTCGTCTCTCCCGGCGGCGACAGCCCCGTCTCCGCCCGCACGCTGGGCCGCACCAGCGATGCCGCGCTTGGCTGGGATCGCGCGCCCGCGCTCGACATCACTTTCTGGAATGGCTGGGAGGATATCGAAAGCCTCGCCCTCGGCCTGCGCCCGATCGAGGCCGCCGCCCCGCCGCGCCTGACCTACCGGCTCAGCACGAAAGGCGCGCCGCGGCAGCTGGAATTCTCGCCCCTGCGCGCCGATCCCCGCGCCGCCCGCCTGCGCCATCTGGTGGGCTATGCCGAGGCCCGGCGCGATGGCCATGACGCGGTGCAATACGGCGCCCGCATCCGCCCGGCCAAGAAACCCACCCAGATGACCCTCGCCGAGATCGAGGCATGGACCCGCGCCACCCCCGGCCAGCACCATGCCATCGGACGCTATCAGTTCATCCCCAAGACCCTGCGCCGCCTGACCCGTCAGGCCGGGCTTGCAGGCAGCACCCGTTTCACCCCCGCCGTGCAGGATGCGCTGGCCGACATGCTGCTGGAGGAGGCGGGCTTTACCGCGTTCCGCAAGGGGCAGCTGGGGCGGCGCGCCTTCATGCGCAACCTCGCGCAGATCTGGGCAGGCCTGCCCCTCGCCAACGGGCGCTCCTACTACCACGGCCATGCCGGCAACCGCGCCACCATCACCTGGGCCAGCTTCGACACCGAGATCCGCCGGATCTTTGCCAAGTGAGCCCCCGGGCGGCGCCGTGCTCCCCTCTCCTCAGGCGCCGCCCTCCTTGTTTCGTTTTCCGGAGGTTTCCCCATGACCCTGCATCCGACCCATCCCGCCCGCGCCGCGCAGATCCGCGGCCATGCCCGTGACCGGCAATTCGGCTGCGTGCGCACCGGCGCCTATAGCGTCGTGCAGGGGGATCTTCTGTGGGAGGAAAACGGTGTTGCCTGCGTGCAGGTCTATTCGCGCCTTTTCATCGGCGAGAAGGTCTGACCCTCCCCGCGCAGGAAAACGGTCCCCCCCCTGCATCCTCCCGGCCCTGACGCGGCGTGCGCGCAGGTCGCGTGCGTGGGGGGGGCCGTTCATACCCTGCCCGCTGATCGCGCCCGCCCCAGTGCCGGCCCCGTGCTGCCCCGGTGTAGCTTCGGGGCCGCGTGATGCGGACAGCGCCCGCTCTTTGTCCCGGAACGGGCGCTGCCCCCAACACGCAACTGGCCCCAACACGCAACTGGCCCCGATCGGGGTCAGCCTCAGCCCATCTTCTTGCGCACGAAGCCCAGAAACGCCCCATCGGCGGAGCGCAGGCGCGGCCGTCCCGAACTCGCCCAGAAGGCGCGCCATTCGGCCTCCAGCGCATAGACATCCGCGCCGGGCAGCAGATCTCGCACCACCTCCAGAACCTCGGGCGACAGCGGCGGCGCCTCGGGGCCTGCCGGGCCTTCCACCAGCCGCCCGCGCCGGGTGAAGCGGATCACGTCGCCCTCCTCCTCGGCCATGTCGTAATCGGGCAGATGTCCGGCGGCGATCATGTCGCGCAGCATCCGGCGAAACACGCGGCGCGGGCTGGCCGAGCCCGATTTCTTCAGCAGCACCTCGACCGAGACGCGCCATGCCTCCTGCCGCCCGCAATGTTTGCGCGCCAGCTCATAGATCCGCCGCTCCAGCGGTTTGCGCAGGCGGAAATAATCGCGGCTCAGCGTCAGCACCGATTTCGCCATCACCGCCCGGTAAAGCCAGTCCGACAATGTCACCGTCACGCTCACCATCCGCCCACCCCGGGTGCGGCGGGTGATCTCCCAGCTTTCGATCAGACCGAAACCGCTGGTGACCTCATGATCGCCGGTGACGATATTGGTGGTGATCCGCGTGCCCGCCAGCCGCTCGAACGCCTCGCGCAGCCGCCGATAGGCATCGCCGCTGGTTTCGCGATTGGTCGCCACCAACAGATCATGGGCGCGCAGGGTCACCGTCCGCCCGATCGCCCGGCCCGCATTCAGCGCCGCCATCAACTGGCTGACGCAGAAGATCAGGATGTCCTTGTCATGGATCGTGGCCAGCCCCTTGACCGAAGGCGTGACCTCGATCCGGGTGCCGTTATGGACATAGTCCAGCACCCGCCGGTCGGGCCGGGTGGACAGCGAAAACACCGGATGCTCCATCGTCGCGATGTCGTCCTTGGGGATCGCATCGAAGATGTCGCACAGAAAAAAATCGATCTGCGGGTGTCGATCCGGCAGCAGGGATTTCCCCGCCGCGAGAGCGCCCGCGCTGCTGCCCGCACCTGCCATCACTGCCCGATTCAATATCGTGGTTTCATTGACACCCACCCTAGGCAGCCCCCCCGCCCCGGTCCAGCGCCAAGAACGTGGGTTCGGAATCGCTTCAACGTGGGTTCAGAGTCGCCCTAGCGTGGGTTTGGAATCGGGCAGGCCAAAATCAAGGGCAAATCCGCCAATGACTTCAGCCGGTTAGCGACAGCACCCCGGACCCGTAACACAATAGATAACACAATAATAACACTGCAGAAAAATGGACCCCCCTACAAAAGCGCCCCGGACCGACCCCGCAGAGCGGTTGAAAAGCCTTGGAAATGCCTAGAAAATCCAGTGTGGATGCTGCGCCATCTTCCATATGTCGTGTTTTCGGGTATGTTGGCGAAAACGCAGCACATGACGGGGCATCCGCAATGGTCCAAAGCAAGACCCAGAGCCGGGACAGGGCCCGTGACACCGCGCGCGACAGCGGCCAGCCGCCCTATTTCAACATCGACCCCGACCGCGCCTTGCGCGACCTGGACGCCCCCGTCGGCACCGCCCGCTTCGCCGAAATCGCCGAGGCCTGCGGTCGTGGCCGGGCGGATCTGGCCTCCCGCGGGATGGACGAAACGGGGCGCAAACAGCTGCGCCTGTTTTCCACGTGGGAGATTACCCGCTATCTGATCCCCGTGGCCACACCGCATTTCCGCCGGGTGCTGAAGGCCAATCCCGATCTGCCGCAGGGCCTGTCGGAGACCGAGGGCGGCGCCAAATGGTTTACCCTCGACGAGGTGCTGCGCCTGCGCGCCCATTTCGCGACCGAAGGCTCCAAGGCCAAGGAATACCGCCCCTACCGCCCCGCAGGTCTGCCCGCGAAAATGGTCGCCGTGGCGAATTTCAAAGGCGGGGTGGGCAAAACCTCGACCGCCGCGCATCTGGCCATGTCCGCCGCCCTCGACGGCTACCGCGTGCTGGTGATCGATCTCGACAGTCAGGGCTCGATGACCTCGATCTTTGGCGGGCAGGTGGCCGATGAATGGCAGACCGTGTTCCCGCTTCTGGCGCGCCATTACGCGCAATATCTGCGCCGGGAAAATCAGGGTCGGCTGGACCGGGGCGAGCCGCCGATCCCGCTCGACGATACGCTGGGCGAGGCGCTGAAGGTCACCGCCGCCGATCTGATCCAGACCACCCACTGGCCGAATATCGATCTCATCGGGGCGCAGCTCAATCTCTACTGGTCGGAATTCCAGATCCCGGTCTGGCGGATGCAGGCCCGTGGCTGGAAACTGTGGGACGCGCTCACCGACATGCTCGAAGCCGACGGCGTGCTCGACGCCTATGACGTGGTGTTTCTCGATACGCCGCCCGCGCTTGGCTATCTCACCATCAACGGGCTCGCGGCCTCCGATATCCTGCTGGTGCCGCTTGGCGCCTCGTTTCTGGAATTCGATTCCACGGGGCGGTTTTTCGACATGCTGCATTCCACCTTCCAGTCGATCGAGGACGGCGAAAACATGGCTGCCCGCGCGCTGGGGCGGGATGAGCTGGCCTTTGAATGGGATGCGGTGCGCGCCGTGGTCACCCGCTATGACAGCGCCCAGCAGGGGGAACTGACCTCGCTCATGCAGGCCTATCTGGGGCAGACCCTGTCGCCCCACCGGCAGGATTACACCGCCCTGATCGGACAGGCGGGCGAACAGGTCTCGGGCATTTACGAGGCCGATTACCGCGATTTCAACCGCGAGACCTATGTCCGCGGGCGCGAGACATTCGACGCCACCTATGCCGCGTTCAAACGGCTGCTTCTGGGGGCATGGCGGCGTGATGAACTGGCCGCCGGGGCGGATGTCGGGGCCGAGGGGGATGTTGCGCCATGACCTGCCACCGCGCGCCGGGGCAAGCCGCCCTTAACCTTGTTGCCTCCACCCTGCCGCTCCCCGTTCATGTGAAAGGAGCCTGACATGGCCAAGCGCCGCCGCCTGACCCCGCCCCGTGCCGATTTCCTGACCTCGGCTGCAGAGCCTGCCGCCGGTGCCGCGCCGGAGGCCCCCGGCCCGCTCGAGACGAAAACCATGTTTCGGCTCAATCCGAACCCGGTGCCGAACCCGGCCCCGCGCAGCCGCGCGCCGATTGCCGATGTGGCGGGGGAAACATCGGCCAGTGCGGCGCTGTCGGAACTGTCGCAGGAGGTCGCGCAGCGCCGCGCCGAAGGCCGGATGGTCGAACGTCTGCCGCTGTTGCAGGTCGACGCCGCGCATCTGGTCCGCGACCGGCTCACCGCCGATGCGGAGGAATTGCAGGCGCTCACCGACAGTCTGCGCGACCGGGGCCAGCAAACCCCGATCGAAGTGGTGGATCGCGGCGAAAGCGCCCGCCCTCGCTATGGTCTGATCGCGGGCTGGCGGCGCATGGCCGCGCTGTTGCAGCTGTCGGGCGAGGCAGGCGAAGCGCCGCAGGACGCCACCGTTCTGGCCGTGATCCGCAGCCCGAAAACCGCCTCCGACGCCTATCTCGCGATGGTCGAGGAAAACGAGATCCGCGCCGATCTGAGCTATTACGAGCGCGCGCGCATCGTGCTGAAATCGGTCGAACAGGGCGTGCATCTGAGCCAGAAAGAAGCGCTGACCACGCTGTTCAAACATGTCTCCCGCGCCAAGCGGTCGAAGATCAAAAGCTTCGTGCCCGTGGTGGCCGCGCTTGACGGGGTGTTGCGCTTTCCCACCGCGCTGTCCGAGAAGGCCGGGCTTGATCTGGCGCGCTATCTGGCCGCCGATCAGGGCCATGCCGCTCGGCTCATCACCCGGTTGCAGGACGCCGCCCCCGCCAGCGCCGAGGAGGAACTGGCCCTGATCGCGGCCGAGACCGGCAGCCCCGCCATGGCCCCTGCTGCCGATCCCGACATTCCTGCCGAAACCGTGCCTGTTACGGGGGTGTCAGACTCTAACCCCCCTGCCCCGCCGCGCCAGCCAGCCGCCCCGCGCGCCCAGAACCGCCAGGCCGAAAGCCGGGCTGCGGTTCATGCGGATTTCGAGCCTGACACCGGCATCATCCGGCTGAGCGGTCCCGGCGTCGATGCCGCGTTTTTGCTGGATCTGGAGCATTGGCTGGCCCGGCGCCGCTGATCTTCCTAGAGATGTGTCGGCGCGAAAATGCAACCTAAGGGCGAAATTGTTTCGCGTGCGAAACATTCCACTGACTGTCAGGTTCCCGCATCGTCGCGCCCCAACGCAGCCCTCATGGGCTGAGCGCGCAGCGGGCGGAGCAGCTAAAACAAGCGCGCCGCCCCTTACCCCAGCCGCTCCAGCCGGCGGGTGTCGCCGTGGCGGCGATACCAGTTGAGCGTGGCGGCAATGCCCTCGCGCAGCGAGATGCGGGGCCGCCAGCCCAGGCTGTGCAGCCGGCGGGTGTCGAGCAGCTTGCGCGGGGTGCCATCGGGGCGCGTGGGATCGGTGCGGATCTCGCCGCGATGCCCCGTCGCCCGCGCCACCAGCCGGGCCGGTTCCAGAATGCTCAGATCCTCCCCTGCCCCGACATTGAGAAACCGCCTGTCGGGCGCGGTGACGCCCTCCCAGACCGGGCGCGGCAGGGCCATGACGAACAGGCTCGCCGCCGCCATGTCATCGACATGCAGGAATTCCCGCCGGGGCGTGCCACTGCCCCAGATCGTCACCGGCGCCTCCCGTTCGGCCCCGGCGAACCGGCGGATCATCGCAGGCAGCACATGCGCGCGCTCCGGGTCGAAACAATCGCCCGGCCCATAGAGATTGCAGGGCATCACCGTGCGGTAATCGGTGCCATGCTGGCGGTTGATCGCCTCGCACAGGCGGATCGCGGCGATCTTGGCCAGCGCGTAGCCTTCGTTGGTGGGCTCCAGCCTGCCGGTCAGCAGCGCCTCCTCCGCGATGGGCTGGGCACAGGCGCGCGGATAGATGCACGACGAGCCAAGGTTCAGCAGCCGCTCCACCCCGGCCTCCAGCGCGGCGGGGATCACCGATTGCGCAATGGCCAGATTATCGCACAAAAACCCCACCGGATCGGCGGCATTGGCCCCGATCCCGCCCACCCGCGCGGCGGCAAGGATCACCGTATCGGGCCGTTCCCGGATCAGCAGATGCCGCACCGCGCGGGCGTCGCGCAGATCGACAAGCATCCGGGGCCGGGTGATGACCTCTACCTCGTGATGGCTCAGATGCCGGGCGAGGGCCTGCCCCACCATACCGCGATGCCCGGCCAGAAAAACCCGCCCCAACCCGCTCATGCGGCGCCGCTCCGGGTCAGGGTGCTGGGGCGGGGCGCGGCGGGGCTGCGCAAGGCGGGCTGCGGCGGGGGGGCCGTGCCATCCATCGCGCAGCGGTCCGGGCGCCAGCCCTGCGCGCGCAGCAGCGCGTCGCGGCGGGCCTCCTGCAGATCGGCGGCGACCATTTCGGCACAAAGCGCGCGGGCGGTGATCTCTGGCTGCCAGCCCAGATCCTCCCGCGCGCGGGCGGCACAGCCCAGCAGGCTGTCCACCTCCGCCGGGCGGTAATAGCGCGGATCGATCCGGGCGATCACCTGCCCTATGCGCAGCGACGGCGCCAGATCGCCGGTGATCCGTGCCACGCGGGCCCGCTCGGTCACGCCGCTGCCCTCAAAGGCCAGTTCCAGCCCCAGCCCCTCGGCGGCCCAGATCAGAAACTGGCGCACCGAATGTTGCTGCCCGGTGGCGATGACGTAATCGCGCGGGGTGTCTTGTTGCAGCATCAGCCACTGCATCCGCACATAGTCGCGGGCATGGCCCCAGTCCCGCCGCGCGTCGAGGTTGCCCAGATAGAGACAGGGCTCCAGCCCCTGCGCCACCTGACACAGGCCGCGGGTGATCTTGCGGGTGACAAAGGTTTCGCCGCGCCGCGGGCTTTCGTGATTATAGAGAATGCCGTTGCTGGCATGCATGCCATAGGCTTCGCGGTAATTGACGGTGATCCAATAGGCGTAAAGCTTGGCCACGGCATAGGGGGAGCGGGGGTGAAACGGGGTCGTTTCGCGCTGCGGGGTTTCGGCCACCTGCCCGTATAGCTCGGATGTGGAGGCCTGATAGATCCGGGTGTCCAGCTTCAAGAACCGGATCGCCTCCAGCAGCCGCAAGGTGCCGAGCGCATTGACCTGCGCGGTATAATCGGGCGCCTCGAAGCTGACGGCGACATGGCTTTGCGCGCCGAGGTTATAGAGCTCATCAGGCCGGGTCTGCGCCAGAATCCGGGTCAGCGAGGCCGCATCGGTCAGATCGCCGTAATGCAGATGCAGACCGGGATCGGGGCGGTGCGGGTCTTCGTAGAGATGGTCGATGCGCCCGGTATTGAACGAAGACGCCCGGCGCTTGATCCCGTGCACCTCGTATCCTTTGGCCAGCAGGAACTCCGCCAGATAGGAGCCGTCCTGTCCGGTGATCCCGGTGATAAGGGCACGTCGCGGCATGGGGCAGGCTCCGGTCTGAGGGCAGGGATTTCGCTCAGGAGAGACCGGGTGTGGTTAATTTTTCGATAACACCGGCCGGGGCCGGAGGCGCGCCTGTCCGCGTCTGCGCGCGCCTGTGGGCGCGGGGTCAAAGACGGTTCAAAGACGGCTCACGGCTGAGGGGCCGTGCCGGGGGAACGCGCCGGGGCAGGGTGGTTTTGGGGCAAAGTGGTGTCGGGGAGCGACATGGCCCGCGCGGAGGGGCGAAATGTTTCGCACGCGAAACAAAATCAACCTTGGGTTGTTTTTTTGCTCAGGTCGTGATGAAGCGCGGCTCCGCCATGCCGGGCAGCACCAGCGCGGCGGTCAGCCGCCCGGTGGCATAGGCGCCGGTGTCGATGGCGATGCGCCCGGCCTGCATCTGCGGCATGTCGGTGATGGTATGGCCGTGCAGCACCCATTGCCCGTCGCGGCGCGGGGTGGTGGCGAAATCCCGATGCCCCCAAAGCAGCGCGCGCGTGGTCTGCGCCTCCAGCGGCAGGGCCGGATCGGCGCCCGCATGCACCACGGCGACATTGCCGCTGCGCCATTGCAGGGGCAGGGCGCGCAGCCATGTTTCCAGATCCGCGCCGAGGGCCGCGCGCAGCTGGTTGCGCAGGTCTTCCCATGCGGCGGGGGTGGGGGTGGCCCCGGCGGGGGCGGGCAGGCCAAAGCTGGCCAAGGTCTGCAAGCCGCCATGGCGCAGCCAGCCCGGCCCCGCCTGTTCGGGCCGGTCGAGAAAGCCCAGCAGCATCTCTTCGTGATTGCCCATCAGGCAGGTGACGTGATCGGGATGCGCCACGCTCAACGCCTGAAGATCGCGTAGCACGCGGGCGCTGTCTTCGCCGCGATCGACGTAATCGCCGACACAGACAAAGGCGGCGTCAGGCGGGGCCTGCTCGTGCAGCTTCTCCAGCAACCGGTCCAGCAGATCGGCCCGGCCATGGATATCGCCCACGGCACAAAACGCAGCCTCCGGCGCAAGCGGCGCGAAGACTGCGGGACCAGGATCGGGAGCACGGAAGCGGCGCAGGAATTTCATCTTGCAGGGGATAGCGCGGCAGGGGCGGGCTGTCATCTTGACGTCGCGGCCCCGGCGGATCCCTGCGCGTATGTCTGGGGCAGGAGGGCCGAGGCGGGAGATCGGCGCGCGCGCGGGCCAGAGGGGTCAGACCCCGCCCGCAGGCGCCCATCCTGCGCAGGCCCATCGGCAGGCCGCGCGGGGAGGGGGAGAGAGGGAGGGCTCAGCGCCCGGCGGTGACCGTCGCGCGGGGGCAGCGCGCCACGCCCATGCGGATCAGCTTATCGCCGCGCAGGGTGTGCAGGCCGCGAATACGCTTGCGCGCGGTTTCCATGAACCAGTCGGCCACCTGCGCGGGGTAATGCGCGGCCATGATCCGGGACCAATGGTCGAACTCCGCCCGCGGCATGCGGCGGCCCGAATAGGACGGCCCGTGAAAGCCGAATTCCGTCTGCGGCTCGACGCAGGCATTGGGCAGGCCGATGAACATGGTGCAGGTGGAATTGCAGTAGCTGCCGCGGATCTGCACCGGCTGGTTGGTCTGGCGCAGGCGGCGGATCTGTTCCAGCCGGGTGTCGATATAGCCGCCCGGATCGTCCCCGATCACCACGATGCCTTTTTGCGGCAGATGGCGGGTGGCTTCCATCACCCGTGCCTCGGCGCTGCCCGCGACGCCCAGCCCGCCCGCCAGCGCGCCCAGCACGACAAGCTTGGTCAGACGGCGGCGCAGACTGTCGGTCAGGCGGGCGGCAAGGGGGGCCTTGCGGGAGGGGGCGTTGGTTTCGGGCGGGGATGTTGCGGACATGGGGGGAGGTCTCCGGAAAAAGGCCCGTCGTTGATAGCGAAACAGGTCGGGTTTGGGAGACGGGGAGGAGGCTAAACCCCCTATGCGGACGTATAGGAACCCTGTCACCGCGCGAGTTTTCGCCCGTGTTGACCCGACGAGACCGGCAAGAACCCGCCGCAGAAGGCCGGTTTGCGCGGCAGCCTCGGTCACGCCGGGCGCGGCGCCCGGGGCGCTGTCGGGGCCGGCGATCCGGTCATGCAGCTGATCGGCAAGCCGGTCGGCCAGTTGATCGGGGCGCTGATCGGGCAGAAGCGGAATGCGCCGCATCGCTGCCGTGAAACGCTCCGTCCGACGCGGAGCGGTCTGATCGCCCCCCCGGTTGGATCGCTGTGTCGCACAGGCAGAGCCGTGCCAGTCCGTGCCGTGGCACGGGGTCATGAACATGGTCATGGTCTATCCTCGCAAAAGACCGGCTGAGCAATGGAGCAGCGCGGTTCACCCAAGACCGAACGTGAGCAGGAATTATTGACGAAGGGTTTACAGCCGCCGGGACAGGGGCGGGGATGCAGGTGCAGCACCCCGGAGGGATGCCGTCAACGCATTGATAAAACGCGGAAATCCGGGGTTCATAATTCTAAACGCGAAGTGGATACCAGTTTATCGAACTTGTATACACCTACACCGGAGGCCGATTTTTGCGATTTTCCTGCGCCGGAGCGGGGGGCATTGCCGGGACGATATGCCTGCCCCGGACAGGCGCGTGCGGGGTGCTGCGGGGAGAGGATGTGCCAGAGCGCAGCGCGAGGGGCAGCAGGCCTGAGCCGCGGCAGGCAGCGCGCCTTAGCCGCGTGCGCCCTGTCCACGGGCATAGACGTCTTCGTAGCGGATGATGTCATCCTCGCCGACATAGGTGCCGGTCTGCACCTCGATCAGGACCATGGGCACCTTGCCGGGGTTTTCCATGCGATGGCGACAGCCAAGCGGCAGGTAGATGGATTCGTTTTCGGTCACGAGCCGGGTTTCATCATCGCGGGTGACGCGGGCCGTGCCTTCGACCACGATCCAATGTTCGGAGCGGTGGAAATGGCTTTGCAGGCTGAGGCTCGCGCCCGGATGGACGAGGATGCGTTTTACCTGAAACCGCGGCCCGGTGACGAGGCTTTCGAACCAGCCCCAGGGGCGGTGATCCTTGGGGAATGTGGTGGCCTGCGCGGCGCCACGGGCCTGCAGCGCCTCGACCGCCTTGCGGACATCCTGCGCGCGCGACATGTCGGCCACCAGCACCGCGTCGTTCATCGCGACCACCATGATATTGTCGAGCCCGATGCCGACCAGTTCCAGATGCTCGCTGTCGGAGCGCAGCAGGGAGCCGGTGCAGTCGATCGCCGTGGCCGTGCCGGAGGTGACGGTGCCCTGCGCATCGGGATCGCCCGCGCGCCAGACCGCATCCCAGCCACCCAGATCCGACCACGCCTCGGCAAAGGGCACCACCGACAGGTTGCGGGCCTTTTCCATCACCGCGTAATCGATCGAGATGTCGGGGGCCTGCGCCCATGGGCCAGAGGCCAGCCGCAGAAATCCCAGATCGGTCTGCGCGCCGTCGAGCGCGGCGCCGACAGGGGCGAGAAGATCGGGGGCGTATGTCTCGAACGCCGCGATCAGAGCCTTGGCGGAGACCAGAAAGATCCCCGCATTCCACAGGTAATTGCCCTGCGCCAGCATCGCGGCGGCGCGGGCGGCGTCCGGCTTTTCGACGAAGCGTTGCAGGCTGACCGGGGTGCCATCGCGGGCGGGCTGCGACAATTCCAGATAGCCATAGGCGGTTTCAGGATGGGTGGGGGTGATGCCGAAGGTGACCAGATCGCCCGCGCGCACCGCCTCCAGCCCGCGGGCGATGGCGGCATGGAACGCGGCCGTATCGGGCACGACATGATCGGAGGGCGCGACCAGCATCACCGCATCGGGATCGGCGCGCAGCAGATGCAGCGCGGCGGCAAGGATCGCAGGCGCGGTGTTGCGGCCCTCGGGCTCGATCAGGATGGCGCCGGGATCGATGCCCATCTCCGCCAGTTGTTCGGTGACGATAAAGCGAAAATCGCTGTTGGTCAGCACCAGCGGTTTGGCAAAGGCGAGCCAGCGCCCGGCCTCCACCGCCTGTCCCGACAGGCGCCGGGCGGTGTGCTGAAACAGCGACAGCGCCCCGGTCAGCGGCACGAATTGCTTAGGGTAGCTGCGCCGGGACAGGGGCCAGAGCCGGGTGCCGGAGCCACCGGCCAGCAAAACGGGGGTGATCGCGCTATAGGCCATGGGGCCAGCATGCGCCGGTCATGGTTTCCGAAAGGTTAACCTGAGCGGGGCCTGCCCTAACCTGCCGCCCGTCTGTGCGGGCGAGGGGGCGAGCGAGGGGGACGGGGCTTGCGAAAACTTCGCCCCCGGCACTGGCCTCCCCCCTGCGATCCGTGCTTTCTGCGGCGGATATGCAAGCTCCGTTCAGGCAGAAGAGGATCGGGATCATGAAAATCGCTGTTGCCGGGATCGGCTATGTGGGTCTGTCGAATGCGGTGTTGCTGGCGCAGAACAACACGGTTGTGGCGGTCGATATTTCGGCGGAGCGGGTGGCTTTGGTCAATGACCGCAAAAGCCCGATCGCGGATGCGGAACTGGAGGACTACCTCGCCGGGCATAAGCTGGATCTGAGCGCCACCACGGAGCCGGACGCGGCCTATCGCGACGCGGAATTCGTGATCGTGGCGACGCCGACCAATTACGACCCTGTCAGCAACTATTTCGACACCTCGTCGGTGGAAGCGGTGATCCGGCAGGTGATCGCGGTGAACCGCCACGCTACGATCGTGGTGAAATCGACGGTGCCGGTGGGCTTCGTCGAAGGCATCCGCACCGAACTGGCCACCGATCAGGTGATCTTCAGCCCCGAATTCCTGCGCGAGGGCCGGGCGCTTTACGACAACCTGCACCCGTCGCGGATCATCGTGGGCGAGCGCTCCGACCGGGCGCGGGTCTTTGCCGAATTGCTGCTGGACGGCGCGCTGGAAACGGATGTGCCGGTGCTCTACACCGATCCGTCCGAGGCCGAGGCGATCAAGCTTTTCGCCAATACCTATCTTGCGATGCGGGTGGCCTATTTCAACGAGCTCGACAGCTACGCCATGGCGCTTGGCATGGACAGCCGCCAGATTATCGAAGGCGTCGGGCTCGATCCGCGGATCGGCGCGCATTACAACAACCCCTCCTTTGGCTATGGCGGCTATTGCCTGCCGAAAGACACCAAGCAGCTGCTGGCGAACTATTCCGAGGTGCCGCAGAACCTGATCCGCGCCATCGTCGATGCCAACCGCACGCGCAAGGATTTCATCGCCGACCGCATCATCGAACGCCGCCCGCAGGTGGTGGGCATCTACCGGCTGGTGATGAAGGCGGGGTCGGACAATTTCCGCCAAAGCTCGATCCAGGGCATCATGAAGCGGGTGAAGGCCAAGGGCATCGAGGTGATCGTCTATGAGCCCGCGCTCGACGCGCCGGAATTCTTTGCCAGCCGGGTGGAAACCGATCTGGAGAAATTCAAGGCCGAGGCCGATGTCATCGTCGCCAACCGCGCCACCGACGATCTGGCCGATGTGGCCGAGAAGGTCTTTACCCGCGATCTGTTCGGCGGCGATTGAGCCGGGCCGCTCAATGAGGCCGGGACGGGTCCGCCCCGGCGGCGGATCGGGCTGGATCAGTGACGGAATGCGGGGCGGGCAGGGGGCTGTCGCCGCCGCCGTCCCGTGGCCGCAGACGGGCCTCCTCGGCGGTGATATAGTCGCGGGTGACAGGCAGCGCATTGAGCCGCCGGGCCAGTTGGATCTGATGCACGACCAGCCGCTGATGGCGGAAACTGGTTTCGGCGGCGGCAAGGTAGAATTCCCACATCCGCGCGAAGCGCTCGTCATACAGTGCCACCGCCTCCTGCCGCCGGGCCAGAAACCGCTCGCGCCAATGGCGCAGGGTTTCGGCGTAATGCAGGCGCAGCACCTCGATATCGGTGACGATCAGCCCGTGGCGCTCAATGGCGGGCAGCACTTCTGACAAGGCGGGCATGTCACCGCCGGGAAAGATGTATTTGCGCACCCAGGCGCTGGTCGGGGCAGGGGGGCCTGACTGGCCGATATAATGCAGCAGCATCACGCCATCGGGGGCCAGCAGATCGGCGATACAGGCAAAGAACGTGTCGATATGGGCGCGGCCGACATGCTCGAACATGCCCACGGACACGATACGGTCGAAGCGGCGCGCGAGGCTGCGGTAATCCTGCATTTCGAAGCGGACGCGCCCGTCCAGCCCGGCGCGGCGGGCGCGGTCGTTGGACACCCGATGCTGTTCGCGCGACAGGGTGACCCCGGTGACATCGGCCCCGTAGTGGCGCGCAAGATACAAGCCCAGCCCGCCCCAGCCCGAACCGATATCAAGCACACTGGGCGCGGGACGCGGCGCGGCGTGACCATTGCTGCGGGCAGGGCTGGTCCGGACTGTGCCGGGGGCGGCATGGCCATTGCGCGCGGCCCTATTTGCCTGCCCTTGGGCGGGGCTGCCGTTCAAAACAGTCTCTGTTTCAGCGTAATCCGGGGCAGGCGGCAGGTGCAGCTTGGCCGCGACATGGCGCTTCTTGGCCAGTTGGGCCTCCTCCAGCGTGGCGGCGGGATGCTCGAAATAGGCGCAGGAATATTGCCGGTCCTCCTCCAGAAACAGCCGGTAGAGATCATCGTTCAGATCGTAGTGATGGGCGACATTGCGGCGGGCGCGCAGGGGCGTGTTGACCTGTCCCAGCCGCGCCCGGAGCGCCGAGCCACGGCGGGTCAGTTGCTGCATTCCGGTCAGTTGATCGGTGCGCACATTGGTAAAGATCAGTTCCAGCAGGTCATGGATGCGGCCCTGCTCCATCCGCAGGCGATCTTCCATGAACAACTCCCCCAGCGCGAGGTCGGGATGCAGCGCCAGCCGCCACATCGCCCGGCGGCTGGTCAGATGGAATCGCAGGGCGCGTCCGTGGCCATCGCCGAACCGGGCAACGTGCCCGTCGGGAAAGCGGATGGTCAGGTTGCCGCGCCGGATATAGCGCCGCACGAATTTGGAAAACAACGTCGTCTGCATCGCGTGCCTGCCTGCAACTGCGCCGGAAGATCCCCGGTCCTGCTGTGGCGGAACCGCTGGGCGATGGAGGCTCTAGGGGCGTCTGCGCGGACCGAACCGGGCCGTCTATGCGGTGCGTTTCGGTCCGGGCGGTCGTCATCCGGGTCGGCGGGTCGTCACGGCCTGCCGGACCCCACGCCCGGAAGAAGCCCCTGCTCAGGGGTCCGTTGACGTTAACGTTAACCTTGGCAGGACGTTTGTAAATAAACAGATGCGGATTTTTGCCCGAGGCGTCCGGTCGCAGGGGGCTGCGGCCCGCTGGGGCCGGGCTTCGGGGCGGGGCCGGGCTTCGGGATCGTCCCCCGAAGCCCGGACGCTTAGTTGCTGACCGCCGTCGTCGCCTGATTGAGCAGCGGCAGGGCCTGTTGCAGGGCGCGGTTCCATGTGGTGATCGGCTGCTGTTCGATGAAGACGATATCATCGGGGCGCATCGTCATCCGGGTCATGAGCGTCAGGTTCACCGCGTTGGAGGCATCGAGATGCCATGCGGTGATGGCGCCGAATTCCGCCGGATTGGAGGAGGCGCGCAGCACATAGATTTCGGACGGATCGCCGGTCAGCGCGGGGAAGCCGCCGCTGCCATAGAGCACATCCGCCAGCGTGGCCTGACGCTCGAACGGCAGGGTGTAGCGGCTCTGCTGCGCGACCTCCCCGGCGAGATAGACGTAATCGCGGTCCACCGCATCCAGATCGAGCCGGGTCTGGTAATTGCTGCGCTCTTCGCCAAGCGCGGCACGGCGCAGGGAGATTTCCTGAGACAGTTCACCCAGAGCCTGCGCGCGGGCCGACTGGCGCAGGGAGATCACACCGATTTCCTGCTGGTAGAAGGCAAAGGCCCGTTCCAGATCATAGGTGGTGTCGACATAGACCGCGTCGCCATTTTGCAGATACAGCTGCTGCAGATCGGCGCGCGCCATGTAATCCTTAAAGGGGATCTGGTAGAGATTTCCGTCTCTATACAGCCGAATAGAGACGTAATCCTGATCGCGGGCCGAAATGCCGCCGGCAGCGGTCAGGGCCTCGCGCAGGTTGGGCGGGGTCAGGCCGATGGGCACGATGGCGGGCCGGCCCACGGCGCCGCCGATGGTGGCGCGGCGGGAATTGAATTCCGCCACTTCCAGCGAGAAGACGGGGTTCAGACCGTTTTCCACCAGCAGCCGGAATACGGCGGCTTCGGCATCTTCCAGCGTCAGTCCGGCCAGTTGCACATTGCCGATCTCGGGGATGGCGATGGCGCCGTCGTCGCGCACGGTGAAGCCTTGGCGCTGGTTCTGGATCGCCATCAGCCCCGACAATTCCTGAATGGTGGAGGCGGTGCCCCGGGTGGCCAGCAACACCACATCGCCGATGCCCAGACGGTAGGGCGCGGGCGCGGTGGCGGGGGGCGGACGCAGGTCCAGCGGCACCGGGCGTTCCTGCGGCACGACGGGCGGTGTGGGCAAGGCGCCGACCCCGCGCCCCATGCCGCTGCCGCCTGCGGTGACCGAGAAGGCCGCGGGCAGGGTGCGGGGGCGGTAGGGATCGCGATTGGCCAGCAACACGGTCTGCGCGTCGAGATCGACGACCCGCACCGCCGCGCCGCCTGCGCTTTGCGATACGCTGGGCGCGGTATAGGTGATGCCGCAGGCCGCCAGCGTCAGCGTGGCCAGCAGCGCGCCCGCGGCAAGGCGCAACCGGGGAACGGCCCGGCGCGGCGTGGCACAGGGAGTTTGGTCGGATCTGGGGGGGGCCATGCGCGGCATCATGTCTTCAAACGCTCCGTGATGAGGTAGCCGGCATCCTCGCTCAGCCATTGTTTCGTGCGCCACAAAGTGCCGTCATCGCCGCGCCAGTAGCTGTTTTCGACGCGGGTCTCGGGCAGGTGGCAGGTTTCGTCGATCCGTTGCACCACATGGCGCTGTCCGATCAGGGTGATGGTTTCGGTGCGGCGCGCGGTGACGCGGCACTGGAAGCTGAGGTAGCGGATCTGCCCGGCGCCATCGAGATGGGAATGAAAACGCGGGTAGTAGCCGTCGACCATGCCGGGGGGCGTGCGGCCCGCGATCGCGGCAAGGCTGCCGGTGACATCGGCGTTCATCAGATCCACGCCCAGACCGCGCGTCGCCACCGGCAGCCCGTCGCGATAGGACAGCCCCACCCCGTCGGCGGTGGACCATGTGCGCACATCGCCGTTGCGGGCGACGGGCACGAGCGTGGCACCGGTGCCCAGTTGCGGCAATTCGGCAAGGATCAGGGGCTGGTCGAACCCGTCGATCTGGGCGCGGCTCAGCGTGGCGCGCAGGTCCGGCGGCGCGGGCCGGGCACAGGCGGCAAGGGCCAGCGGCACCAGCAACAGCAGCGCAAGACGCGGCCTGAATACCGGGCGCCGCAGCCGGGGCAGGAGGGGGGCGCGCAGGGTCATCGCCAGAACCGCCCCCAGCCTTCCTGCAATTCGGGCACATGGGTGTCGTGGACCACATCATAGAGCCGGTCCGACACATCGAGCCGCGCGCCGCCATCGCGCTGCACCGGGCGCAGGACGGTGCTGTAGGTGTCGCGGTCGGGCTGGCCGGTGATCTGCCCGATGGGAATGGTCAGGGTGATGCCCTTGTCAAAGGAGCCTTCGCCGAAGTCCTCGAAGGAGACATCGGTGAAAGTGGCAAAGGCCCCGACCCGCCAGCCATTGTCGAAGGTGCGTTCCAGCGTCAGGGTCGTGCCCCAGTCCCCGGCCAGATACCGGCCGACATCGATCTGGCCGAAATAGCCGTTGTCCCATTCGTAATAGGCGGAGACATGGCCGGTCGCGACCTCGTAATCCTGAAAGCCGAACAGCATGTCATAGTCGCGTTTGGCGACGTAATTGGCCTCCACCCCGAGGGCGAAGTCGCTGGCCACCGGCTTCCACAGCAGTTCCGCCGACACGCCGCCGAAATAGGGCTCCAGATAGCCCGCGCTGACGCGCCCGTAGAGATCGCGCCCGGGGCGGAAGAACCACGCGCCGGTCAATTCGGTCAGGCGGGGATCGGCCTCGGTATCATAGAGGTTATAGTCGCTGCGCACGCGGGGCAGGACGGAATCGGATTGGCGGGTGGTTTCGTCGAGATTGCCGACGACCTTCTTGCGGAGTTGCCCGCGAAACAGCAGGCCCGGCGCGGGGGCGTAGCGGGTGTTCAGCTCCAGCCCCAGATCGGCGCGCAGGGGGCCGTCGGGATCAAACAGGCTGGGCGTGAGATAGGGGCCGAGATCCCATTCGAACCGGGGATAGCTGCCCGGCAGCGGCGCCAGCGGGCCGGGCGCATCGCCGAACCGGGCGCGGGCAAAGCTGGACCAGCCATTGTCAAAAGCGAATTCCAGATCTTCCAGATCGCGGCGGCGCAGGGTGGTGACGCTGGTGGGCATGCCGTTGGCCACCAGAACCACCTCGATCCGGTCGACCGAGGCAGGCAGCACCTGCGTCATGGCGCGGGCGCTGCGCCCGATCGCCTCGGGATGCTGAAGATAGGTTTCGTTGACGATTTCGACGCGGGCGCGATCGGCATCCAGCACCAGACCGACCAGATCGATGCCCTGCGCGCGCAACGCCTGTTCGGCCTGCATGGCGATGCTGTCGCGCCGGGCGGGGGCGGCGGCCCAGCTGGTATCCTGCGGCCAGCCCAGTTCGGCGGCGCTGCGGACGGCCACGGGCGGCGGGGCCTTCTCCAGCCCGCTGGGGGCGCGGGCGGCGGTGGGATCGACAAAGAAACTGGCCTGCAGACCCAGCTGGCTGCCGTAGAGATAGCGCGCGCTGAGTTCCAGATCCGGGCGCGGGCGATAGCTGACCCCGACATTGACCGGGCTGCGATACTCGAAACTGCTTTCGCCTTCGTAGGGGTAGTCGTCGGAGGAATATTCCAACGTGAACTTAAGCGTGTCGGTGGCCTGCCATTCCAGCCCGCCGAACAGCGCGGCAGGCCCGTGAAAGGCCTCGCCCAGTTCGACCTCGCCGCCTAGATTGCCGTCGCGGGCCTCGCGGGTTTCGAAGCTGTCATCGATCAGGCCGAGCGGATTGGTGAAGCTGTCCACCCCCGCCAGCCGGCCCCAGCCGATGCCGCCGGTGACGCGCAGGGCGGGGGTCAGGGTCTTGGTCGCGACGAGATATTCGGAGCGGTAGACGCCGGTGCCCAGCACATCGTTGAGCCCGATGGCGAAAGCGGGCTGCCAGAGCCCTTCATCCGCCAGCCGGTAATGCAGTGAGAAACTGCGATCGAACAATTCCCCGACCGTGCCGTTGCGGGTCAGATCGTCGATATGGGCATAGGTGAAGCTGCCCGACAGTCGCGGCGTGACCTGAAAGCTCAGCGTGGTGCGCTGGTTGTTCTGGAAATGGCTGGCGGTCAGGGCCAGCTGCCCGTCGGGACGCGACAGGGCGGAGGGCATATCGATCAGGCCGGGCGCGCCGAAGCTGTTGAGCCCGGTGTCGAGCACCGGCTCGGCGGCGGCGCTCAGGCCGAGACAGCACAGGCTGGCAGATATCAGGACACGGCGCGGCAAATGGGTTCCTCTGGCGCTGGGGCTGTCCTGTTCATACCGGGTTTCCCGCAGGCCCGCACCCGTCGCGGACCGGATCGGGCGCCGGGGACGGGGGGCTGTGGCCATTAGATCACCCGGCGGGCATCCGGCATCGGATCTGGCATCGGATCGGGCATGGCACGGGGCCGGGCAGGCCGGGCGGCCAAGCGCCAAAACCGGCACTAACCTGCCTTCTCGGCACTATGGGCGGGCAGGGTCACGGTGACCTTCTGGCCCATCAGATCCATCATCAGCCGCAGGCGGCTGGTGTCGTCGAGATGCTCCACCACCGCCACGATTTCCGCAAACGGCCCCGACAGGATCCGCACCCGGTCCCCGGGGGCGAATGTGTCGGGCGGGCTGTGCATCAAGGTGCCGCTGGCATCGCAGCGGGCGCGCAGCGCATCGAGGAACCCATCGGGCAAGGGGCGCGGTCTGCGCGGATCGGACACCACCAGCCGGGAAATGCCGCGGGTGGCATTGATCGCCCGCCATTCCGGAGAGAACGGCTCGAGCGTGACAAAGATATAGCCGGGAAACAACGCCCGGGCCCGGCGGCTCATCCCGCGGGGGGTGCGCACGGATTCGTGCCGCAGGGGGGCGAAATGCTGCAGGCCCTGCCGATCCAGATTGCGCTGCGCCATCGCCAGCCCGTTGGGTTTCAACTGGGCGACGAACCAGTTCTGCGACCGGCTGTGCTGAGGCAGGGACATGACATATGCGCGGGTCACGGGGGTGATCCTTGCAGACCGGAAGGAAAGCGGGGGCTGCGATCCCGGCAGGGGGCCGGAAGGGGCAACAGACAGAAGCGCGGCGCCCGGCCAAGGCGGGGCACACGCGCGGGAT
This sequence comes from Pacificitalea manganoxidans, assembly GCF_002504165.1. Taxonomy (GTDB): domain Bacteria; phylum Pseudomonadota; class Alphaproteobacteria; order Rhodobacterales; family Rhodobacteraceae; genus Pacificitalea; species Pacificitalea manganoxidans. Next base: position 467 of record NZ_CP021408.1, on the reverse strand, counting down.
AGGGCGGCCCGGACCCCGTGGACAACCGCCGGTTCAGCCCCGGCGCGGGGCTGTGGGGGCCGGAACGGGCGCCTTAGTTGGTGCCCGAGGTGCTGCCGTTGCTGCTGATCACGGCGATCGCGGCGCCTGCGGCGGCGAGACCCAGAATGGGACCGTAGCTGCCCAGCTGGCCGACCAGCGGCGTGGACTGATTGGTCACGCGGGGGGCGGCGGGTTTGCACACGACGCGGACGCTGTTGGTCACGGTGAAGGAGGCTTCCGAGATCTGCTGACCCGGGCAGGCATTGGCGGCCTGCGCGATTTCCAGCGCGGTCACGGGGGCTTGCACGACCGCCTCTGCAACGACGGGCGCCGAGACGAGCGAGAGGAAGGCGGTGCTCAGAATCAAGGTCTTCATGGATGCTCTCCGATCTGTTTGCCCAGACTTAGCGCAAATTTTACCTCTGTCATAGAGAGGCGGAACGGAA
>NZ_CP021407.1 GCF_002504165.1 Pacificitalea manganoxidans | reverse complement strand
GCTGCAAATTGCGTAGCCGCGACCTTACCCTACAGCTTCAGCAGCGCGCGCGCGTTGGCGTGGGTGACCTGCTCTCGCTCCGTTTGCGACAGCGGCGCGGCATCGATCCATGCGCCCGCTTCGCCCGCGCGCTCGAACGGATAATCGACCGAGAACATCACCCGGTCGGCCCCAAGCGCGTCGATGGCACAGCGCAGCGGCGCATCGGAGCAAACCCCGGCCGTAGTGCACCAGAAGTTGCGCTTGAAATAGGCCGAGGGCGGCATCTCCAGCCGCATGTCGCCCCGGTTGGAAATCTCCCACCGGCTGTCGAACCGCCACAGCTGATAGGGGAGCGTTTCGCCCATATGGCCAAGGATCAGCTTCGCGTTGGGATAGCGGTCGAACACGCCGGAAAACAGGATGCGCAGGGCGTGACTGCCGGTCTCAACCGTCCATGACCAGACCGGCCCCCACAATTCGGGGTGGCCTTCCAGCATCGTGGGCGTGGCGACCGGGTTATTGGGATGGATATAGATTGGCGCGCCCAGATCCGCCGCACGTTCCCACAGCACCGAATAGCGGTCATCGTCGAGATAAGTGCCGTCGGTCTGGCCATTGATCATCGCGCCGCACATGCCCAGATCGCGCATGCAACGTTCCAGTTCATCCGCCGCCGCCGCGGGATCCTGCACCGCGATATGGGCAAAGCCTGCGTAGCGGTCGGGCCGTTCGGCCATCCGCGCGGCGAGGAAATCATTGGCCACCCGCGCCATTTTGATCGCGTGGGCGGTGTCCTTTTCCGCCTGCACGCCGGGCCCGGCCAGCGACAGCACCGCTTTCTCGATGCCCGCCTCGTCCATCGCGGCCAGCCGGTCGTCGCCGAAATCCTCCAGCTTGCCGCGCACCTTGCCGAACAGGTCCGGGCTGATGTTGATACGCGTTTCCGCCCAGTAGTCGACGAAATCGGGATGCATGAAATGCTCTTCGAGCGCGATCTTGTTGGTCATGGGAACCTCAGAGTTCGAAAATCTTCTTGTCGGTCTGGTGGAGGCAGGCGCTGACCCCGTCGTCGGTCACGAGGTAATTGTCGCAAATCACGGCAAAGACCTCGCCATCGTCGTAGCCGGGATGCACGGCCAGACACATGTCGGCGGCCAGTGGCATGGGCTCGTCATGGCGGATCAGCGGACGTTCCACCATTTCCACCCCCTGCCCGTGCGCATAAAGCCGGGTTTCCGCCGGCAGCTCGCGCGCCTGCATCCAGTCGTCATGGGCGGCGGCGATATCCGCAGGTGCCGCGCCCGGACGGATCAGCGACAGCGTGTGATCCTGCGCGGCGCGCACGTTCTCGAACGCCTCCAGCAGATGATCGCTGGCCCGGCCCAGCACCATGGTGCGGGCAATTTCAGCATAAAGCCCGCCGGGACCGTTGATCTCGATCAGCAGGGACATGTGATCGCCCGCCTCGATGGTGCGGGTCTGCAGGGGGCGGTTCATAAAGCGCGAGGGCTGGCCCATCGGCGCGGACAGGCCAAGGTAGATGCCCTGATCGCTGCCCAGATCGCGCCCGATCCGTTCGGCATGAGACGTCACATCGCGGTCGGTCACACCGGGACAGATGAAATCGCAGACCTCGGCAAACACCCGGTCCTGCAACGCGGCGGTGGCCCGGATCAGGGCAATTTCCTCGGCGCTTTTGACCGCCTTGACCCGGTCGAGCGCATCGGTGGCGTCAACGCATTCGATCCCCGCCTCCTGCAATGCCGCGACGACGGCATGCGGCAGCGCGCCGGGACAGAGCAGCCCCACCCGCCGCGCGCCCGCATCGCGCAGGGCCTGCAACAGCAGGTCGGCATCATAGCGCGTGGTGTAGCCGACCGAGACAAAGGACGGTGTGTGCAAAAACCGCCCGACCCCGCGATGCACCGGATCGTCCGCAACGGCGCGATCCACATCGAACGCGCCCATCTCCACCACTGTCATGGGGCGGTCGGGGAAAAACGCGATGGTGCGGGGATAGCCGTTATTGGCCGGGGTATCGGTCAGCCATCGCACATAGGAGCCGACCCAATCCTCGCGCGCCTGCGCCACCAGCGCGTCACAGTCCAGATCGGCAAGGACGCCTCGGGCCAATGTCCAGCGGCGCTCCAGCTCCGCGTCGGTGATGGGGGAATTGCTGCGCATGGTCACTGCCCTTTCAGCGCATCGGGCAAGGCGGCGGCGCCCTGCTGCGCATAGATCGTCAGGTTGTCGATCACCACCGGCAGGCATTGCTCCGCGTAGACATCGGCGAAGCCTGCGATATGCGGGGTGATAATGGTGTTGGGCGCGGTCCACATCGGATCGTCCGCGGGCAGCGGCTCCTGCGCGAAGACGTCCATTCCCGCCCCGGCGATCTGACCCGCCACCAGCGCATCGCGCAGCGCGGCCTCATCCACACAGCCGCCCCGCGCCACGTTGACGAGAAAGGCGGTGGGTTTCATCGCCGCCAGAACATCAGCATTGATGATGTTGCGCGTGGCTTCCGTCAGCGGCACCAGCACGACCAGAAAATCGGCCTCGCCCACTGCCTGCGCCAGATCGGCGCGCGGATAGACGCGGCTGACATGGGGTGCGCTGCTGCGCCCGTCCGAAATGCCGGTGACGCGCATTCCCATCGTGTCGGCATAGAGCGCCAGCGTCTCGGCGATGCTGCCCAAGCCAAAGATGCACAGCGTCTTGCCCGCCAGCACCGGCTGCGGCCGCCGGTCCCAACGCTTATCGCGCTGCGCGGCGAGCGTATCGGGCAGACGCCGGGCCAGCGCCATCATCAGCAGGATCGCGGTTTCCGACACTTGCGGTCCGTGTTTGCCGGTGACGCGGGTGACAGGGATGCCGGGGCGCAGCGTGTCCATATGGCGGAAATTGTCGATGCCGGTGGTCAGGGTCTGCACCCATTCCAGCCGGGGCATGGCCCCGATCAGATCGGCGGGCATATGCGGGCCCATACCGATGATCGCATGCGCCTCGGGGGCAAGCTGCCGCGCCTCGTCGAGCGAATAGGCCGCGCGAAAGTCAAACCCCGGAAACATCGGCCCCAGACGGGTGACGTAATCGTCGGTCCATTCGCGGGTTTCGTGGCTGATGATGATGGTCTTGGACATGTTCGACTTTCTCAGAACAGGACGCCGGGCAGCCACAGCGCGATCTGCGGCATGGCGAACAGCAAAGCCATCAGGATGGCGGGAGCGAGCAGGAACGGCGCGATGGATCGGTAAAGCCGCCCCATCGACAGATCGTCGGCCTGCGCCTTGATGATGAACAGGTTCATGCCCACCGGCGGGGTGATCAGCCCCAGTTCCACCAACACCGCGACAAGGACGCCGAACCAGATCGGATCGAAGCCATAGCCCTCGATCACCGGCAAGAAGACGGGAACGGTAATCAGCACCATGCCGATACCTTCCAGAAAGCAGCCCATGACGATGTAGAGGATCACGATCAGCAGCATGATCAGCACGGGCGACAGCTCCGCCGACAGCGCGAGGTTCAGCAGCGTGTCCGGCAGCCGGGTCTGCACCACGAAGGTGGCGAACAGCTTGGCCCCGATGATGATCATGAACAGCCCGCAGGAAATCAGCACCGACGCTTTCACCGCATCAATGAAACCCTGCCATGTCAGCGTGCGCCGCACGAAACCGATCACGATCGCGCCGAATGCCCCGATGGAGGCGGCCTCGTTCGGGCTGAAGACGCCGACGTAAATACCGCCGATGGTGGCGATGAACAGGATCAGGAAATGCCACGGCGCGATGAGCGCGCGCAGCCGCTGCACCAGCGTGTAGCGTGTGGCGGTGCCGGTGTCGCCATTGGTGCCCGCCAGAACCCATGCCACCACGATGTAAAGCAGCAGCAGCACGATGCCGGGGATCATCGACGCGGCAAACAGCCGGGCCACCGATGCTTCGGCAATGGAGCCGTAGATCACCAGAATGATCGACGGCGGGATGAGGATGCCAAGCGACCCGCCCGCCGCGACGGAGGAGGCGGCATAGCCGTCCTCATAGCCCGCGCGCCGCATTTCCGGCAGCGCGATCCGGGTCATGCTGGCAGCCGTGGCGACGGAGGAGCCGCAGATCGCGCCAAACGCACCCGATGCAGCGATGGAGGCCACCGCCAGTCCGCCGCGCATCCCCGACAGCACCACGCGGGCGGCCTCGAACAGGTCACGCGACATGCGCGAGCCTGACGCGACCTCGCCCATCAGAATGAACAGCGGAATGACCGACAGGCCGTAGCTCGACGCGGTGTCGAACGTGCCGGTGCCGGTCACGAACAACGACATGGACACGGAATTCAGCAGCGCGTTGCCGATGATCCCGCACAGGGCCAGCGCCAGCCAGACAGGCTGCCGTAAAAGGAGCAGCGCGAACATCACGCCGATCCCGCTGAGGCCGAGGGCAAAGGGGCTCATGACTGGCCTTTCTCGTCCGAAGACGGGGTTTTCGACGGGGTTGGGCCTGCACGCAGCAGCGACCACAGCGCGTAGAGGCTGGCCCACAAGATGCCGAGCATGCCGCAGAACGCGATTGCCCAGAGCACCCAGACCGGCATGCCCAGTTCCAGCGACCGGTCGCCATAGGTCCACGCATCCCGCGCCGGGGGCACCATCGCCCACCCGATGAACATAACCGTGCCCAGCGTGGCAAAGGCCGCCAGCAGCCGCAGGCAATGCAGCAGCCGCGGCGGCGCAAGCCCATCGATCAGATCGATGAGGATTTCCGCACCGCGGGCGATGACCGGCCCGATGCCGAAAAACACCATCGTCAGCAGGCCGAGGCTCACCAGATCGTAGGAGCCGCGCACAGGCACATTAAAGAAGAACCGCAGCGCGACATCGGCCACCACGACAAGCATCATGGCCACGAGCGCAAGCGCGGCGATCCCGTGCAAAACACGAGACAGGGTTTGAGATATGGATCGGGGCATGGTCAGGCTCCGCCCAAGGCGGAGCCCCTCCGTTGTTGCTGCGGTGCAGGGTTAGCGGGTGTAGGATTCGAAGAACGACGTGCCGGGAAGGCCCGCGTCATTCACCGCCGCGACGGCGGCTTCGATCACCGGTGACACCTGCGTCCGCAGGGCGACGAGGCTTTCGTCACTCAGCTCGACGATCTCGACCCCGCCTTCTTCCATGTATTCACGACCGTGATCCTCGCCCGCGTCCCAGCTTGCGCCGAAACTCGCAGCGCGTGCCGGGCCCATCGTCTCATCGACAAGGGCCTTCATCTCGTCGCTCAGGCGGTCATAGGCCTGATTGCCCATCACCAGCGCAAAGGTCGCCGAAGCGATCCCCGGCAGCAGCGTGTAATCGCTGACCGGCGCCAGATCGAACGGGATCGTGGCCTCGAACGGGAAGGTCGCGCCATCGACGACGCCCTTGCCCATCGCGTCCGCGGCCTCGGCCGGCGGCACCGGCACCGGCGACGCGCCCATCGATTCGATCACCGCCTGCCAGACGGAGCCCGCATAGCGGATGCGCTTGCCCTCGAAATTCGCCAGATCGCTGGGGTCGAACCCTTTGACATGGAATTTCAGCGGCGGCGTCACCGCCATCATCAAGATCCGCGTGCCCTCATGCTCGTCCGCCAGATATTCGGGGGCAAGCTCGGTCAGCCGCTCCGACATATGCGCGCTGTCATTGCCTGCGGTGGGGGCGGTCAGGGGCAGCCCGGCCAGTTCCGTCACCGGGAAACGGCCCGGGCTGGCGCCATGCAGCACCACGGCGATATCGGCGACGCCGTTCTTAACCAGATCGAACTGGCGCGGCGGCGGTCCAAGCTGCCCGGAAGGGAAGATCTCGACCGTCAATTCGCCGCCGCTCTTTTCGGCCAGTTCCTCACCCCAGGCCTCCAGCATGACGTTGAACGCGTGCTTGGGCGGCACGAAGGTGGATATCTTGAGCGTTTCCGCCCAGCTGGCCGTGACGCCGCCCGACGCTACGGCAAGCGCGAGAAGCGATACCTTTGAGATCTTTCCGATGGTCATGTCTGTCCTCCCTATGGCCGCCATGACGCGGCGGCTGAGGGAAGCTTGACACCCCACAATTGATCCGTCCAATAATCAAGTTTGTGATATTGATCTGGTTTGGTTATGAAAATCGACCCCCGCCTGTTCCGCTTTCTCTGGGCTATCGAAGAGCATGGCACCTTCATCCGTGCGGCGCGGGCCGAAGGCATCTCGCAGCCCGCCCTGTCGAGCAAAATTGCCATTTTGGAACAACAGCTTGGCACGAAACTCATCGACCGCGGGCGGCACGGCGCGCGGCTTAATTCCTTCGGTCGGCTGCTGTTGCGCCATGCCCGCGCCATCGATGCCATCGTGGACCGCGCGGCGGAGGAGGTCCGCACATCGGTCGAGGGGAGTTCCGGCATGCTGGTTCTGGGCGGCACGCCCATCAGCATGATCGAAATCATCCCCAAATCGCTGGATCAACTGGTGCGCCAGAACGACAACATCCGCGTGTCGCTGGTCGAGGCCGATGACGATATCCTGCTGGATCGCCTGCGGGCGGGCGAGATTGAGCTGATGCTGGGCGGTTTGCTGGCGGGAGAGACCGGCAGCGACATCATCGAATCACCCTTGGTCAACTTCCCCCTGCGGGCGGTGATCGGGCGCGCGAACAAGTTCTGGAACCGGGACGCGATATCGCTCGATGAATTGCTGACGCAGGCCTGGGCATTGCCGGCCTCGGGCAGCGTGATCCGCAGCTATGTCGATGCGATCTTCGTCAATGCGGGCGCGTCGGTCCCGGCCAGCCATTGGTCCTGCTCCAGCATGCATGGGCTAAAGGCGGTGATCCAGCATACGGACCGGGTGACGGTGATGCCCGGCCATGCGCTCGACCTCGAAGAACGGACCGGGGTGCTGAAAACGCTGACGCTGAAGGGCCCGACGAGCAACCGGCGGCTCAACATCCTGCGGATGCGTCACCTGCCCCTGTCGCCCGTCGCGGAAAGCTTCGTGACCCACGTCCGGCGCATGGCCGAAACCATCGCCAGACGCTGATCTTTTCCGGTTTCGTCAAAAATTGACGCGATCACCGCCTTTGAGGGCGAGGATATCGCGGGCTTCGTCTGGGGTTGCGACCTCGCAGCCGAGGTCTTCGACGATGCGCCGGATCTTGGCGACTTGGTGGGCGTTGTTGTCGGCGAGTTTGCCACGGCTGATGAAGAGGCTGTCTTCGAGGCCGACGCGGACATGTCCGCCCATCTGGCTGGCGGTTGTGGCCAGGGTCATCTGCGCGCCGCCCGCGCCCAGCACCGACCAGCGGTAATCGTCGCCAAAGAGCCGGTCGGCGGTGCGTTTCATGAACACCAGATTGTCGACCTCGGGGCCGATCCCGCCCAGGATGCCAAAGATAAACTGGATGAAGATCGGCGCCTTGAAGAGCCCGATATCCATGCAGAATTTCAGGTTATAGAGATGGCCGACATCGTAGCATTCATGCTCGAACTTGATGTCATGGGGGGCCAGTGTCTCGGCGGCCTCGCGGATGTCGCGGAACGTGTTGCGGAAGATGTTGCCATCGGAGTTCGCGACATAGTCCTTCTCCCAGTCGAACTTCCAGTCATCGTCGCCGTAGCGCTTGGCCAGCGGATGGAAGGAGAAGTTCATCGAGCCCATGTTCATCGAACACATCTCGGGCGAGAAGGTCTTGGCCGGCGTGATCCGGTCCTGGATCGACAGGCTCAGCGACCCGCCGGTGGAGATATTGACCACCGCATCGGTGGCCTGCTTGATCCGCGGCAGGAAGGGCTGGAAGTCCTTGGGATCGACCGAGGGCGCGCCCGTGTCATTGTCGCGCGCATGCAGATGCAGGATCGAGGCTCCGGCCTCGGCCGCGGCGACCGCCTGATTGGCGATGTCGTCATAGGTATAGGGCAGCGCGTCGGACATGGTGGGGGTGTGGATGGCGCCGGTGATGGCGCAGGTGATGATCGTCTTCTGGCGGGCCATGAGAGAGGGTCCTTTCAGGTGTCGGTGTCGGTGTCCCGCTCGACGCGATAGCCCAGCGGAAAGAGTTGCAGATCGAACCGGTGCCGGATGAAGCCCCAGATCCCGCGCGGGGCCTTCAGCATCACCACGATCGCCACGAGCCCCAGCACCATCAGATAGACGGTGCCCAGATCGGCGAGGGTCTCGCGCAGGGCAAAGAACACCAGCGTTCCTATGATCGGTCCTTCAAGCGTGCCGATGCCGCCGATCACCACGATAAAGATCACGAAGGCGGTCCAGTCATTCACGCTGAAGGCCGCATCCGGCGAGATCCGCAGCTTTTGCAGAAAGATCAGCGCCCCGATCACCGCCGTCAGCCCCGAGGTCACGACATAGACAAAGAACTTGGTCCGCCAGATGTCGATGCCGAGCGAGGCGGAAGCCAGTTCATTGTCGCGGATCGCGGTCAGCGCCAGCCCCTTGCGGGAGCGCAACAGCAGATAGACGGCGCTGACGACCACCAGCGCGGCGCCAAGCGCCAGCCAGTAGCTCAGCGCCTCGCGCGCCGAACGCCCCTCGGCCATGGACCGCACGATATCGGTGGGCAGCGAGGTGCCGGAGCCACCGCCAAGCGCGGAGATCTGCGCAAAGCTCAGCCGGAACACCTCGGCCATGACCCAGGTGCCGATGGCAAAATACGCCCCCCGCAGCCGGAAGATCAGCGCCGCCACCGGCACCGAGATCGCCGCCCCCAGAACCCCCGCCAGCGCGATCGCCAGCAGCGGCGGCAGCCCCGCGAACATGGTCAGCGCAAACAGCATGTAGCCGCCAAAGCCCACATAGGCCTGCTGGCCCACCGAGACGAGCCCGGCATAGCCCGCCAGCAGGTTCCACAGCGAGGCCAGCGCGAGATAGAGAAAGATCTCCCCCAGCAGCCGCAGATCCGCCCGGCCCGCCCACCACGGCGCGGCGATGAGCAAAACCACGATCACAGCGGCAAGAAGGGCGGCGATGCGCGCGGCGCGCGAGCCGCGGCTGATCCGGATCGACTGGCTCATCCGCTGATCCTCGGGAACAGGCCGTTGGGACGCACGGCGAGAATGACAAGAAAGGCCACATGCCCCGCCAGCAACTGCCAGCCCGGGTTGATGGTGGCGCCGATGGCCTGCGCCACGCCCAGAATGACGCCCCCCGCCAGCGTGCCCCACAGGTTGCCCAGACCGCCGATGATCACCGCCTCGAAGCCAAAGATCAGACGCCCGCCGCCCGCCGCCGGATCAAAGCTGGTGCGGATGCCCAGCAAGATCCCGGCCACGGCGGTCACCGCCAGCGCCAGCGCCATCGCCAGACCGAACACATGCGCCTTGTTCAGACCCATCAGCTGCGCGATGTCCTGATTGTCGGACGTGGCGCGGAACACCCGGCCCAGCGGGGTGCGGTAGAAGGTCCATTGCAGCGCCGCGATCACCGCCACCGCGATGACGAAGGTCAGCACCGGCAGCACCCCCAGCGACAGCGGCCCCAGCATCAGCGACGCGGTCTCCAGCGGGCCCGCATCCAGTTTCTGCGGATCGGCGGAATAGCCTTCGAGCAGCGCGTTCTGCAAGATCACCGACAGCCCGAAGGTCACCAGCAGCGGCGGCAGGATGTCATCGCCCAGCGTCCGGTTCAGCACCAGACGCTGCAGGCAATAGCCGATCCCCGCCATCGCCGGCACCACCACGATCAGCGCCAGCAGCGGATGCACGCCAAGCGCCACGGTCGTGGTCAGACCCAGATAGGCCGCCAGCACGATCAGATCGCCATGGGCGATATTGACCAGCCGCATCACCCCAAAGATCAGCGACAACCCCGCCGCAAAGAGCGCATAAAGCCCCCCCAGCAGCGTGCCTTGCACAAGTGCGTTCATCAGATCCACGTCATGCCACTCCGAAGTAGGCGCGGGTGATCTCCTCGCGCGAGATGCTGTCCGAACGTCCCTCCAGAGACACCCGGCCCTCCTGCAGGCAATAGACCCGCGACGAGACCGACAGCGCCTTGGTGATGTCCTGCTCCACGATGATCGCGCTCATGCCGCCGCCCACGATCCCCGCCAGCGCCGCGTAGATGTCGCGGATGATCACCGGCGCCAGACCGAGGCTGATCTCGTCGAACATGATCAGATCGGGATTGGACATCAGCGCCCGCCCGATCGCCACCATCTGCTGCTGCCCCCCCGACAGCGAGGTCGACGCCTGATGCCGCCGCTCTTCGAGGATCGGGAACAGCTCATAGACCCGGCGCAGGCTCCACGGTCCCGGCCGCCCGACCCGGCCCCCGATCAGCAGGTTCTCCTCGACCGACAGCGACGGGAACAGCTGCCGCCCCTCGGGCACCATCGCCAGACCCATCCGCGCCACCATATCGGGGCGCTCCGCCCCGATCGCCCGGTCGCGGAACCGGATCTGCGCCGCCTCGTTGCGGATCAGCCCCGAGATCGAGCGCAAAAGCGTCGTCTTGCCCGCGCCATTGGCACCGATGATCGCCAGCACCTCGCCCTGCGCCACGGTCATATCCACCCCGTAAAGCGCCTGGAAATCCCCGTAAAAGGCATCGAGCCCGGCAATCGTCAAAATCCGCTCAGGCATCGGCCGCGATCCCCAGATAGATCTCCTGCACCTCGGGGCTCGCCATGATCGCCTTGGGCTCGCCCTCCGCGATCTTGCGCCCGAAGTCGATCACGATCAGACGCTCCACCACCGCCATCAGCGCATGCACCACATGCTCGATCCAGATGATCGACACGCCGCTGGCATGGATCTCCTTGATGGTCTGGATGAGCGACCGGCATTCCGCCTCCGTCAAACCGCCCGCGATCTCGTCGAGCAGCAGCAGACGGGGCTTGGCGCAAAGCGCCCGCGTCAGTTCCAGACGCTTGCGGTTGAGAAGCGTCAGACCCCCCGCCGGCAGATTGGCCTTGTCCAGCAGATGCGTCCGCTCCAGCACCTCCAGACACAACCGCTCCGCCGCATGCCCCGACAGCCCCGCCGATTGCGTCGCCGCGACCATCGCGTTCTCGAACACCGTCATATGGGTGAAGGGCTGCGGCACCTGGAAGCTGCGCGCGATCCCCGCCCGCGACCGGCGCGCGGCGCTGTGGCGGGTGATGTCCTCGCCCGCGAACTCGATCCGCCCGGAGCCCGGCTGCAACGTGCCGGTGATCAGGTTGAACATCGATGTCTTGCCCGCGCCATTGGGCCCCAGAACGCCAAGCGCCTCGCCCTCGGCCAGCCCATAGCTCAGTTCGTCGGCGACCTTCACCGCGCCGAAGGCGCGCGACACGCCGTCGAGTTTCAGGATCTGCGTCATCAAGCCCTCCCCCTGGGGTCATAGCTGCGCCCGGATGCCGCCCAAACGCGGCCGGGTGCGGGAAGCGGCGGCACCCCTATGCCGCCGCCGCCCCCAGATCTGTCCAGATCAGCCCAGAAGCTTCATCTCGCCGGTCAGCGGGATCTGCGGCGCGGCGCTGTTGGCCACGATCTTCAGGTCGTAGCCCTCGGCTTCCTTCTGCCACTGCCCCGCCACCAGCGGCGTCTTCGACACGTTGCGCACAGGCCCCGTGGACCAGTCGACAGGCCCCACGATCGTGTCGAGCTTCGTGCCGCCCACCGCCGCCGCGATGGCCTCGTAATCCTCCAGATCCTCCGCCCGGCGCAGCACATCGGCCACCACCTCGAACAACGCATGCTTGAAGCCGATGGGCTGGGTCCACGGACGGCCCGACGCCGCCGCGTAGCCCTCCGCAAGCTCCCGCGCGCTCGCCCCCGTCAACGACGACGAGAACGGATGCGACGGCGACCACCACACCTCCGAGGACAGGCCATCGCCGCGATCGCCCAGAGCCTCGATCACCGACGGGAACAACAGCGCCTTGCCGATGGTCACGATCTTGGGCGAGAAGCCCTGCTGCGCCGCCTGCGCCCAGAAGGTCGCAAAATCCGGCGCGATCATATTGCCCGTCACGATCTCAGCGCCCACCTCCTTGAAGGCCGCGATATAGGTCGAGAAGTCATCGGTCAGCGGCTGATACCGGCCCGGATCGGTCAGCGCATAGCCCGCCGCCGCCAGCGGCTTGGGCAGGCCCAGTTCCGGATCGCCCCACGCATTGCCATCGGCATCGTTGGGGAACAGGCCGCCCACGACCTTCTGCACCCCGGTCGCGTCCCACATATCGAGGAAGGCCGCGATCACGTCCTCCAGACCCCAGAAGAAGTGATAGGTATAGTCGAACCCCTGCCCCGGCACGCCATTGCGGCCAAAGAAATACGGCTGCCACGGGCAGTCGGTGGTGATGCAGGGCACCTCGTTGATCTCCGCCTGATCGGAGACCGGGTTCACCGTATCGGGGGTCGAGGCCGCCACGATCAGATCGACCTCGTCGCCCAGGATCAGATCCGCGGCCACCTCGGCGGCGCGGTTCGGGTTGGACTGGCTGTCCTTCGAGATGATCTCGACGCTCCAGGTCTTGCCGTTGTTCTCGATCCCGCCGGCAAAGGCCTCCGCCACCGCCTGCAGCACATAGTCATCGGCCTCCGCAAACCCCGCCAAAGGGCCGGTGCGCGGGCTGACATGGCCCACCCGAAGCACCGGGTTGGCCGCATAGGCGCGGGTGCTGCGCAACAGCGCAGGGGCCGCCAAAAGCGCACTGCCCCCCGCCAGAAAGCCGCGGCGCGATGGTGTCTTGAAGATATGTGTCATGAACGTCCTCCCATTCGCCGGTGTATCCCGGCAGCCTTATAAGCCTGTTATTTTTCTAAAATTCCGTCCAGCCTGCGCAGATGCGTGGCGACGCGGGCGCGGGTGGCCTCGGCCTCGGCCTCGGTCCAGCTGCGGAACCCTTCGCCGCTTTTCATGCCCAGCTTGCCGTCTGCGACGAGCTGCGCGAGATAGGGCGACGGTCCTTGGCGGCTTTCGAGATCGAAGAGCACGTTTTCATGGATGTCGAGCGTCAGATCGGTCCCCACCAGATCCGCGTTCTCCAGCGGGCCCAGCACCGCAAGCCGCCGCCCGAAGCACGACTTCACCACCGTGTCCACCGCCTCCGCGTCGCAGATGCCCCGCTCCACAAGGCTCACCGCCTCCCGCCACAGCGCGTGCTGCAACCGGTTGCCGATAAAACCCGGCACGTCCTTTTCCACCAGAACCGGCGTCTTGCCCGCATCCCCCAGCAGCGCCATCATCCGCGCGGCCACCGCCGCATCGGTCCACTCGGTCTTGATGACCTCCACCAGCGGGATCATATGCGGCGGGTTCCACCAATGGGTGCCAAGCGCCCGGTGACGGCCCCGCAGACCCTCCATGATCTTGGTGATCTGGATGACGGACGTGTTCGACGCAAGGATCGCCTCCGCCGGCGCATGCGCCTCCACCTCCGCAAAGATCGCCTGCTTCAGCGGCAGCTTCTCGGGCGCCGCCTCAAACACGAAGGCCGCCTCCCGCACCGCCGGACCCACCGTGTCGAAGAGCTCGATCTTCTTGAGCGTCCGGGCGATCTCGGCCGCGTCCGCGCCCAGCAGCCGCAAACTGTCGGAGATCCGCGCCGGTGCCGATTTGAGCGTCTCCGCATGCGGGTCCGTGATCGCCACATATTGCCCGGCCCGCGCCAGCGTCAGCGCAATCCCGTGCCCCATGAGCCCCGCGCCGATGACGGCGGTCTGAAGGTTCTTTTCCATGCCTCAGCCCGCCGTATAGCCGCCGTCGGCATAAAGAATATGCCCGGTGTAAAAGTCCGACGCCTTCGAGGCGAGAAACAGCAGCGGCCCGGCCAGATCCTCGGGCTCGCCCAGACGCCCCTTCGGCACGCGGGCCAGAAAGCCCTTGCGCACCTCCGCCGCCTTCTCCGTATCCTCGAACATCCACGCCGTCAGCGGCGAGCGGAACACCGTCGGCGCAATCGCGTTCACCGTGATCCCCGTCGGCCCCAGCTCACAGCCAAGCGCCCGGGTGATGCCGTCGGTCGCGGCCTTCGACGCGCAATAGGCCGTGTAGCCCGCAGGATGGCCCAGAAGACCCCGCGCCGAGGACACCAGAACGATCTTGCCGCCGTCCCCTTGCGCCTTCATCTGCGCCGCCGCCGCCCGCGCCAGCAGCCAGCTTTGCGTGACATTCGCATCCATCACGCTTTCGAACGTCTCGGGCGCCATGTCGTTGATCAGCGCCACCTTGTTCATGCCAGACGCAACCACAAGAATGTCGAGCCGCCCATAGGCCTCCACCGCCTGCGCCACCAGACCGTTCACCGTCGCCTCGTCGGAGGGGCGCGCATTGATCGTCGTCACCTCCGCCCCGCCCGTGCGGCACTCCGTGGCGATCTCGTCCAGCGCCTCAGCATTGCCCGCCACCAGCACCAGCTTGCAGCCCGCACCGCCCAGGATGCGCGCCGCCACCATCCCGAACGCCCCGGAGGCCCCCGTGATCAACGCCACCTTGCCCGCCACGTCGAACATCGAAAGGGGGTTTGTCATCGCGCTCATCGCTTACACCTCCGCCGGATAGGGAATGACGACCAGCATCTTGCAGGTGTCCTGACCGCGGTTCTCGATCCGCCGCACCTCGTCCGGCGCGATCGTGCAGCTGTCGAGCCGCCCCAGAACCGTCTCCTCGCCGTCCACGATCACCGTCATCTCGCCTTCGAGCACGACATAGACCTTCTCGAACGGCGTCGCGTCAGGCCCCGCGCCACCCCCCGGCAAAAACTGGCTGTAGCCAACCCACTGGTTGGCCGGGCCGCCCGCCTCGAACCCCTGAAGCCGAAGCCCGTGACACCCAAAGTGATGCGGCGCCTCGTAAGCCTGCGCCTCCTTGAACCGTTTCAAATGCATGACGTCCTCCCTGTTGGCGCCTGGATCAGCGGGTGTCGGCGGTGCCGACGGTGATCTCGTCCCCGATGGTGATGGTCATCAGATCCGCCCCCACCTCGAGCGGGCCGTCATAGCTCTCGCGGGTCTGCGCGATCAGCGCCTCGAGCGAGATGTCAGCCGCCGTCGGCGGGCCGAGGCGCACGATATGGGAATAGACCGCAAGACCCGGCGCGGCGGCGGCAAAGACCTCCCCCGCCTCGACCGGCGAGGTGTGATGCCCCATGATCGCAACGACCGGCGGCGTGTCGGCAATGGCCCCCGCGGCCATGGCGACCTGATGCACCAGAAGATCGGCGCCGGTGGCCGCCTCGATCACCGCCGCTTCCTTCTTGGTGTCCCCGCTCAGAACGACCGTGTGGCCGCCATAGGTGATCTTGTAGCCCACCGCAGGCTCGATCTTCTCGCCGTGGTTCACCGTGAACGCCGTCACCGTGATGCCGTTCTCGTCATAGACGACCCCGTCCTCGGTGAACTCGGTCACATCCCAGGCGACCCCGGCAGGCGGCAGGTTCTGATCCTCGATGCGGATCGCGATATCGGCGGCAAAGGCCGCGCTCAGACCCTCGGTCAACGCGCGCACGCCCGCAGGCCCGGTGATCCGCAACGGATCGGATTTGGCGCCATAAGGCGGCAACCAGGAGGTCAGCCACAGATCCGGCAGGCTGATCAAATGGTCGGAATGGTAATGGGTGAGAAACACCTCATCCACCTCGCCCGGCAGAAGACCCACCTGCCAAAGCCGCTGCACCGCGCCGCGGCCCACGTCGAACAACAGCACCTGCTCCCCCGCCGAGACCAGCGTGGCATAGCCGAACCGGTCCAGCAGCGGCGCCGGCGTGCCGGTGCCCAGCAAGGTGACGACCATCTCCCCCTCGGTGGCGATCACGCTGTCGGCGCTGGCCACCAAAGGCTGCCCCGCCAGAGCAATCGTCGTCAGTGCCGTCGTGATCCTCTGTCTTGCCCTGCGCATCACGCCTCTCCTCCATGGCTGAGTTCAGGTGGAAAAAACGGCCGCCGGTTGCCCGGCGGCCAGTCAGGGAGCGCTCAGAACTCCGCGCCGTCGTCGATGCGGAAGTTCTGAGACTTGTCGATCATCGCCACCAGACGGATGATGCAGCCGTCGCCGCGATCCCAGTTCCACGGGAAGAACGCGAAGGTGCAGCGCTTCCCCGTCACCGCGTCGAGATCGCCGCCGACATTCTCGATGCCCAGAATGCCGTTCTTGAACAGGATGTTATGCACCGGCTCCCATTCGGGGAAATCGTCTTTCCAGTCGCGGCCGCCGGACCATTCCTTATATTCCTGCTCCAGATGCGGCAGCAGCGGCCCGTTGCGCTGCGGGCCGATCGCGGTGGCGAGAGGGTGGTCGTTGGCCTGCGTGTCGTGACCCACGACCTTCACGCCCTTCTCCACCATCCATTCGGCAGCCGAAGACACCAGACCCGGGCAATAGGCAAAATAATCGCCGTCCTCGTAATCATGGTGCCAGCCGGTGTTGATGATCAGCACGTCGCCCTTGCGGATCGCGTGGCCGCAGGCCTTCTCCAGATCCTCGCCGGTGATCGGCTCCCATTTCTTCTTCGGGATCGACACGACCAGACCGGTGCCAAAGAAATGCGGCAGCGGCACCTCGTCGATGAAGGGCGTGCCCTGCACCACATGCGCCGGCGCGTCGATATGGGTGGTCGCGTGCATCGTCGTGGTGATGCGCTGGCTCAGAACGCCCGACTTGGCCATGTAATGGATACGCTCGATCTTGGTATCCTGAAAATACGGCCAGTTCGGGTTCTGGAAACCGAACCGGTGGCTCAGGTTGTAAAACTCCAGCCCCATGTCGTTGTCGGTGTTGGATTGAAACTCGATCCCGCGGATTTCGACCATCGGATGCACCTTCCCTGTGCACCGGCAGCACGCCGGTGTCGCGTTGTGAAAATGTTCAGAGAGCTCCTCCCTCTGTTCCGAATAGTGATACAGCATACCCACATCGCGATCAATGCCCTAGACCACCAGCGCGAGAGTTGCATCGCATCGCGATACATGCCATAGACCCCCCTGACCGGCCCCCATGCGGCCCCGCGGAGAGACCCACCTCAAATGCCTGTAAAAGATGACAAAAAGGAACGCTCCGGCATCCAGGTGATCGCCCGCGCCGCCGCGATCCTGCGCGTCCTGAAAGACGAACGCAGCGGACTCAGCCTCGGACAGATCGCAACCCGCGCCGACCTGCCCCGCTCCACGGTACAAAGAATCACCGGCGCCCTCGCCGCAGAACGCTTCATCATCCAAGACCCCAGAGGCGGCGGCATCCGCCTCGGCCCCGAACTCGGCGCCTTCGCAGAGGCCGCGAACTTCAACATCGTCGAACGCTGCCGCGCCATCCTCAACGACGTCACCCGCGACACCGGAGAAACAACCGACCTCGCCGTCCTGCGCAACGGCGGCATGATCTTCCTCGACCAAGTCCCAGGCCTCCACCGCCTCCGAACCGTCTCCTCCGTCGGAGACGTCTTCCCCCTCACAACAACCGCAAACGGATTGGCGTGCCTCGCAATCATGCCAGGCGAACGGGCCGACGCCCTGTTTGCGCGCGAAACCGGACAGGACCCGGCCTCCGCCGCCGGTCAGGACTTCCACCGCAAGCTGGAGAGCATCCGCGCCGATGGGCTGGCCTATGATCTGGACGAACACACACCGGGAATTTCCGCGATCGGCTTTGCCTTCTGCGATATGAGCGGCAGCTATCACGCGATCTCGGTCCCGGTGCCGACGCTGCGGTTCGACGATATCCGCCCGCAACTGGAAACCACCCTGCGTCAGGCGCGCGCTAAGGTCCTAGCCGACTTCGCGACCTAGGGCCCCCGGTTCGCCGCCCATCCCCGGACCCGCTGCCGTTCCGCCTGGTCCGTGCGCATATCTGTTGGGCAATGCGCCCCGCACGGCCCTGCAAATGCCGCCAAATTGGACAGCGCCGCGGTCCCCCACGACAACGAGCAGCTTACCTCGCGACAAACCTTGACCAAATGGTCCACCCGCTCCTAGGCTCCGATCCAAGGGAGACGCCCCAGCCTTGGCTGCGGGCAGGAGACAACACTGTTCGGGCGGCCACCCAAGGGGGGCCGACGGGGGGGACAGACGTGCCAGAACATCACAGGACAGCTGTGCGCCGCATGCCGGGCGCAGGCGACCCATGCGGGCAGCGCCGCGCATGACCATCGCGTTGAAAGCCGAGGGGCTGACCAAGGAATTTCGCGGCTTCGTCGCGGTCAACAATGTCGATCTGACGGTCGAGGAAGGCACGATCCACGCGCTGATCGGGCCCAATGGTGCAGGCAAGACGACGTGCTTCAACCTGCTGACCAAATTCCTCCAACCGACCCGGGGCACCATCACCTATCAGGGCCGCGACATCACCCGGATGAAGCCCGCCGATATCGCGCGGCTGGGGCTGGTGCGGTCGTTTCAGATTTCGGCGGTGTTTCCCGATCTGAGCGTGCTGCAAAACGTCCGCGTCGCCTTGCAGCGCCAGCGCGGCGAAAGCTACGATTTCTGGCGCTCGGAAAAATCGCTCAACCGGTTTGACGACGCCGCCCGCGCCCATATCGACGAGGTCGGGCTGTCGGAATTCGTCGATCACCGAGCGGGGGAGCTGCCCTATGGACGCAAACGCGCGCTGGAGATCGCCGCGACCCTGGCGCTGGACCCCAAGATGCTGCTGCTGGATGAGCCGATGGCCGGGATGACGCAGGAGGATGTGGACCGCATTTCCGCACTGATCCGTCAGGTCGCGCAAAGCCGCACGATCCTGATGGTGGAGCATAACCTGTCGGTGGTCGCCAACCTGTCGGACCGGATCACCGTTCTGGCGCGGGGCGAGATCCTCGCCGAAGGCAACTATGCCCAGATTTCCAAGGCCCCCGAGGTGATCGAGGCCTATATCGGAGCCGGCCATGACTGACACCGCGCCCCACACCGCATCTACCGCGCCGCGCGCCGGCACCACACCGTTGTTGCAGGTCAACGGCCTGCAAGGCTGGTATGGCGAAAGCCACGTCCTCCACGGCATCGATTTCCATGTCAACGCGGGCGAGGTGGTGACGCTTCTGGGCCGCAATGGCGCGGGCAAGACATCGACACTGCTGGGCATCATGGGCATGTTGCCGCGCCGTGACGGCTCGGTCGTGTTTGACGGGGCGGAAACGATCCGCCTGCAACCGCGCCAGATCGCACGCCAAGGCATCGCCATCTGCCCGGAGGAACGCGGCATCTTCGCCTCGCTCAATGTCGAGGAAAACTTGACGCTGCCGCCGCAGATCGCCGAAGGCGGGCTAAGCATCGACCGCATCTACGACCTGTTCCCGAACCTGAAGGAACGGCGCCGGTCGCAGGGCACGAAACTGTCGGGCGGCGAGCAGCAGATGCTGGCCATTGCGCGCATCCTGCGCACCGGCGCGAAATTTCTATTGCTGGATGAACCGACCGAGGGGCTTGCCCCGGTCATCGTCCAGCAGATCGGCCGCACCATCGGCGCGCTAAAGAAGGAAGGGTTCACCATCATTCTGGTGGAACAGAACTTCCGCTTCGCCGCGTCGGTCGCGGACCGCCATTACGTCGTCGAGCAGGGACGGGTGATCGACATGATCCCCAATGAGGAGCTCGACGCCAACATGGACAAG
Source organism: Pacificitalea manganoxidans (assembly GCF_002504165.1). Lineage (GTDB taxonomy): Bacteria > Pseudomonadota > Alphaproteobacteria > Rhodobacterales > Rhodobacteraceae > Pacificitalea > Pacificitalea manganoxidans. The sequence continues at coordinate 92,980 of NZ_CP021407.1, read as the reverse complement.
TTGCACGGCTATCTGGGCGTGTGACCGTCACCGACCGGCGGCTGTGGCCGCGGTCACAACAGGGAGAGAACCACAATGATCAGGAAGCTTGCTATCGGCACGGCGCTCGGCGCGCTGAGCGCGGGGGGCGCCTTCGCCCAGGACATCGACGTCAAGCTCGGCGTGCTCAATGACCGCTCTGGCGTGTATGCCGACCTTTCCGGCGAAGGTTCGGTGGTCGCGGCGCGCATGGCGGTCGAAGATTTCGGTGCCGCGGAGAAGGGCCTTAACGTCGAAATCATCTCGGCGGACCACCAGAACAAGCCCGACATCGGCTCCAACATCGCGCGGCAGTGGTATGATGAGGAAGGCGTGAACGCCATTCTCGACGTGCCCACCTCCTCCGTCGCGCTGGCCGTGGCTGACATCACCGCCGAAAAGGGTGGCGTGCTGATCGACAGCGGCGCGGGCTCCACCTCGCTCACCCGCGAGCAGTGCCGCCCGACGACGATCCACTGGACCTACGACACCGCCGCGCTGGCGGCGGGCACCGGCAAGGAAATGACCAATGCCGGCGGCAAGAAATGGTTCTTCCTCACTGCCGATTACGCGTTTGGTCACTCGCTTGAGGAAAACACCGCCGCCGTGGTCGAAGAAAACGGCGGTGAAGTCGTCGGCACCATCGACGTGCCCTTCCCCGCCTCTGATTTCTCGTCCTTCCTGTTGCAGGCACAGGGCAGCGGCGCGGATGTGATCGGTCTGGCCAATGCGGGCGGCGACACCGTCAACGCCATCAAGCAGGCCGCCGAATTTGGCATCACGCAGGCCGGGCAGCAGCTTGCTGCGCTGTTGTTCTTCATCACCGATGTGAACGCCCTTGGCGCGCAGACCGCGCAGGGCCTGTCCCTGACCGAAGCGTTCTATTGGGATCAGACCGACGAGACCCGCGAATGGTCCGCCCGGTTCGAAGAACAGCACGGTGCGAAACCGACCATGGTGCATGCCGGCGTCTATTCCGGCACGATGCATTACCTGCAAGCCGTGGCGGAGCTTGGCTCCACCGAAGGCGAGGCGGTCGCCGCCAAGATGAAAGAGACGAAGTTCGACGACCCGCTCTTTGGCGAAGGCTATGTCCGGGCCGATGGCCGCGTGATCCACGACATGTATCTGTTCCAGGTCAAAACGCCCGACGAATCCACCGGCGAGTGGGATCTCTATAAGCAGATCGCCCAGATCGACGGCGAAGAAGCATTCCTGCCGATGCTGGAAGAATGCGATTTCTCCAAGCAGTGATTTGAAACCCGCCGCCGCCCGCAATCCTGCCGGGCGGCGGCATCTTCTTCAGTGAGGCAGCACCAATGTTCGAGCTTCTGGGCATTCCCCCGCAGGTCCTGATGGGACAGCTTCTGCTGGGGCTCATCAACGGCGCCTTCTATGCGATCCTGTCGCTGGGGCTGGCGGTGATCTTCGGCCTGCTCAACATCATCAATTTCGCCCATGGCGCGCTCTATATGGCGGGGGCTTTCGTCGCGTGGATGCTGCTGACCTATCTGGGCATCGGCTACTGGCCCGCGCTTGTCCTTGCGCCCCTGATCGTCGGCGGGTTCGGCATCTTGCTGGAACGCACCATGCTGGCGCGGCTCTATCGGCTCGATCACCTTTATGGGTTGCTGCTGACCTTTGGCTTGGCGCTGATCATTCAGGGCCTGTTCCGCAATTACTACGGCATCTCCGGCCTGCCCTATCAGATCCCCGCCGCGCTGTCGGGTGGGCAGAACCTTGGCTTCATGTTCCTGCCGAACTACCGCGCATGGGTCGTCGTGGCCTCTGTCGTGGTGTGTTTCGGCACATGGTTCATGATCGAGAAAACCCGCCTTGGCGCCTATCTGCGTGCCGCCACCGAAAACCCCGCCCTTGTCGGCGCATTCGGGATCAACGTGCCGCTGCTCATCACCCTGACCTACGGGTTCGGCGTGGCGCTGGCCGGGTTCGCGGGCGTGCTGGCCGCGCCGATCTATTCGGTCAATCCCAATATGGGCGCGGACCTCATCATCGTGGTCTTTGCGGTCGTCGTGATCGGGGGCATGGGCTCCATCATGGGGGCAATCGTGACCGGCTACATGCTTGGCATCGTCGAGGGCCTGACCCGTGTCTTCTACCCCGAGGGATCGGCTGTGGTGATCTTTGTCATCATGGCGATCGTCCTGCTCATCAAGCCCGAAGGGCTGTTCGGAAAGGCCGCGTGATGACCACCGAAACCCACGCCCCCGCGACCGAAACCGATGCGCGCGCGACCGCGCCCCGGCCCTCGCGCAGCCACACGACCGAAGGCGGCATGCCGCGCCTGCATAAGATCATCTTTGCGGTGCTGCTGCTGTTCCTCGTGGCGCTGCCCTTCGCGGTCTATCCGATCTTCGCGATGAAGGTGATGTGCTTTGCGCTCTTTGCCGCCGCGTTCAATCTGTTGCTCGGCTTCGGGGGGCTGCTCTCCTTTGGCCATGCCGCCTATTTCGGCGGGGCCAGCTATGTCGCTGCCCACGCGGCCAAGGTCTGGGGCCTCACACCTGAACTGTCGATCCTCGCCGGAACCGCCGCCGCCGCGTTCCTCGGTCTGGTGATCGGGTCGCTATCGATCCGGCGTCAGGGCATCTATTTCGCGATGGTCACGCTCGCCTTTGCGCAGATGGTCTATTTCCTTGCGCTGCAACTGCCCTTCACCGGCGGCGAAGACGGCATCCAATCCGTGCCGCGCGGGAAGCTGTTCGGGCTGATCTCGCTGGAAAACAACATCGCGCTCTACTTCTTTGTGCTCGCCATCACCTTTGGCGGCATTCTGTTTCTCTACCGCATCGTGCATTCGCCCTTTGGGCAGGTGCTGAAGGCGATCCGCGAAAATGAGCCGCGCGCCATTTCGCTGGGCTACAATGTCAGCCGCTACAAACTGATCGTCTTCGTGCTGTCGGCCACCTTTGCCGGGCTGGCAGGCGCCACGAAAAGTCAGGTATTTCAGTTGGCCTCCCTCACCGATGTGCATTGGTCCATGTCGGGCGAGGTCGTGCTGATGACCCTGCTCGGCGGGATGGGCACGATTTTCGGGCCGCTGCTCGGCGGGGCGATGATCGTCACGATGCAGAACTATCTGGCCAGTTTCGGCGCATGGGTGACGGTGACGCAGGGCGTGATCTTTGTGCTGGGCGTGCTGCTCTTCCGCGAAGGCATCATCGGCGTGCTGTCGCGCTGGTTCAAACGCCCGCTCTGATCGGTCGCGGCAGGGCGCGCAGATTGCACGCGCCCTGCCCGCTCACTCCGCCTCGGCAAAGGCTTCGGGGTTCAGATCTTCCCAAAATGCCTTGATCGCGCGCGTGTTCAGCGCCGACATCCAGCCATGCCGTTCGAAATCCGCGCGGTGGTTCGGATCGGTCAGTTGCCGCAGAAACAGCCGCTTGTCGGCATCGCGCTGGGTCGGGGTCCGGGCCTCGACAAGGCGCATCACCCGCGCCAGATCCGCCGCGCGACCGCTCAGCGGCGGTGGCGCGGGGGTGTCCTCCGGCCCGCCGAACCCCTCGCGCAGCGCCGCCGTCAGATAGCCCACCGGGCTTTTCACCCCCCCCTGCCCCGCCACGAAATCCATCTTGGCCGCGACCTGTTCTTCACCATGCTGCGACAGCCATTGCTTGGCCAGCCGGTCGCTGACGCCCAGATCCCGCAGCCGCCGGTAGACCGCCCCATTGCGCAGCCCTTCGCCGTCGTCGATGTCGAGGATCGCCAGTTGCGGGTTCTCCTTGATCAGGAACCGGATCTCGCTCACCACCCGGCCCCGCTTGCGCGTCTCGGGCGTGACAAGGATGTTCGAGGTCTTGTTCACCTCTGCCACCGCCGGTTTGATGACCTTGGCGTTGAGATGCTTGAACGTTTCGTAATAGGCCGACCCATCAACCCCCATCAGCCGTCGGAACAGATCAAGCGGCCACCACCCGGTGCTGCCCGTCCGCACGAAACGATAGCAGTTCTCGTAGAGCGCCAGCGCATGTCCGCTGGTGAACCGCCGCTGGATGTTCAGGTTGATCAGCGCAAAGACCTTCGGGTCGTGCAGCTTCTCCGCTAGCGCCGGGGAATACGCATATTCGCAGATCCCGCCCTTTAGCTTGGCGTAGCTCAACAGCGACGAAACCCCCCATTCCTGCCGGCCCTTGTCATCGAGCATGTCCCATTCGGCGACCGTCTCGGCCAAGCCGCGCAGGGACTGTTTCAGCGTCTCCATGTCGTTCGAATTGTAGCCGATCATCAGGCATAGGGTGCGGGCGTCGATCTCATGCTTGGGCTTGGTGCTCAACGTGTCATAGGCGTTCAGCAGCAGCACGTTCGACAATTTGCGCTGAAGCAGCGTCAGCTTCCCCGATACATGGATCGCGGCCACGTTCTTTTTGACTGAGCCACGGCGCAGCGCTCCGCTCAGCTTCTCGGTCGGAATGTCCTGCATCGCTGCCTCGCCCGCTCGCGGCATCGCCACGTCCTCACCATCTTGCCTCGTGCCGGTCGCCTCTCACGGGTGACTCGGGTGGCGGTATGATGACCGCGCAGGAACCTTGTGACAAGTCCCCGATGGGTGCCTTTCATCCGTAATCCCCGCCCCCGCAAACGGGTGCCTCTGGCGAAATGCCCGATGTTCAGGAACCCGGATACGGGATCGCCCGGTCGCATCATCCGGCCTGCACAGGCCGTAAACAGGTCATGGAGAGTCAAAACAGGCTCTAATCAAGCCGAACCCGGACTCGGGTGCGCGAAACCCTGCGAATCGGCACCCCTGCCCCCGTATCCGGGCACCCACGATCCCGCAGCGGGGTGCCCTTCATCCTGTATCCGGAGACCTATCGGCGCATAGTGCTTTGAATCGACGGCGTTTTCTGAGGGCAAAGACTCTAAATATCCTAAAGAATCTACAATCTTTCTGACGATGATTTTCTATCAGATCGGTTGATTAGAGCCGTTTTAGGGTTTCGCATGCGAAACCTGATTCACTAACGCCCGTCCATGTGCGATAGTTTCGCAAAAATCCGCGAGAGACGCGAACATCATCGAGGCGACATGACATCATCGAGCAAAACTGACCAACCCCCGTATTTCAACATTGATCCGGCCAAGGCCGCGGCGGGTCTGTCCCAGCCTATCGACACCGCCCGCTTTGCGAAAGCCGCCGCATTCGCTGCAAAGGGGCGCGATGATCTGGCCCGGCGCGGCTATGCCCCCGACGGGCGCAAACGTCTGCGCCGGTTTTCGACATGGGAGGTCTGCCGCTACCTGATCCCCGTCGCCCCCGCCCATTTCCGCCGGGTGCTGAAGGCGCATCCCGATCTGCCGCAGGGCACCGGCGAGGGCAATTCGAAGTGGTTCACCCTCGAAGACGTCCTGCGCCTGCGCGACCACTTCGCAGCCGAGGGCGTGGCGTCCCGCGAATACCGCCCCTGGCGGCCCGAAGGCCTGCCCGCCAAGGTCATCGCCGTCGCGAACTTCAAAGGCGGCGTGGGCAAAACCTCGACCGCCGCGCATCTGGCGATGTCCGCCGCGCTCGACGGCTACCGCGTGTTGGTGATCGATCTCGACAGTCAGGGGTCGATGACCTCCATCATGGGCGGGCAGGTGTCGGACGAATGGCAGACCGCCTTCCCGCTGCTGGCCAAGGATTACGCCCAGCATGTCGAGGCCGAAAACCGGGTGCGCGAGGCCGAGGGGCTAAGCCCCCTGCCCTTTGACGAGACGCTGTCCGAGGCGCGGCAGGTTTCGGCGCGCGACATCATCCAGCCGACCCACTGGCCGAATATCGATCTGATCGGCGCGCAGCTCAATCTCTACTGGGCCGAATTTCAAGTGCCGGTCTGGCGGATGCAGCTGCGCAGCTGGCCGCTCTGGGATGCGCTCACCTCCTGCCTGGAGGATGAGAACCTGCTCAACGAATATGACATCGTTCTGCTGGATACGCCGCCCGCGCTTGGCTATCTGACCATCAATGCGCTGGCCGCGGCGGATATCCTGCTGGTGCCTCTGGGCGCGTCGTTTCTGGAGTTCGACTCCACGGGCCGCTTCTTCGACATGCTCTATTCCACCTTCGCCAGTATCGAGGACGGCGAAAACGCCGCGCGCCGCCGCGATGGCCTGCCGGAGATGCGGTTTGAATGGGATGCGGTGCGCGCGCTGGTGACCCGTTTCGATGCGAACCAGCAGACCGACCTCGCCAATGTGATCCAAGCCTATTTCGGCGATTTCATGACCACCTACCGGCAGGAATTCACCGCCATGGTCGGGCAGGCGGGCGAGCAGGTGAACGGCATCTACGAGGCCGATTACCGCGAGTATAACCGCGACACCTATGTCCGGGGGCGGGAGACCTTTGATCGGACATGGGCCGAGGTGAAGGAGGTTCTGCTGGGCACATGGTGGCGCGATCAGCAGATGGCGAATGCCGAGGCCGAGGCCACGGACCCGACACAGACCACGCAGGATACCCCGACGGAGGACCGCACCAATGGCTAAACGCAAACGTCTGGAAGCCCCGAGCACCGATGACCTGAGCCGCATCGAGGCCGAGTATCGCAGCGAAACCCGCGACCGCGGCGCGCTTGCGCCCATCGCGCAGGTTGCCGCTGACAGTGCCCGCGCGGGCCATGTGCAAACCTCCGAGGCGCGGGAGGCGCAGGCCCGGGACCGCTCCGACGCCGAAGCGCTGCGCGCGGCGCGGGACAAGGGTCTGGTGATGCTCGACCTGCCGCTGGCCGAGATCGACGCAGACGACATGATGCGCGACCGCATCGCGCTGGATGATGAGGAAATGGCCGAACTGCGCCATTCGATTTCCGAACACGGCCTGCGCCTGCCGATCGAGGTTTACGCGCTGCCCACGCCAAAGGGGGATCAACGCTACGGATTAATTTCGGGTTATCGCCGTCTGCTTGCAGTGCGGGCCTTGCTGGCGATGACGGGGGAGGCCCGGTTCGCCACGATCCGTGCGGTGCTGACTGCGCCCGCGACGATGGGCGAGGCCTTTGTCGCGATGGTTGAGGAAAACGAAATCCGCTCCGGGCTCAGCCATTTCGAGCGCGGGCGCGTAGCGGTTCTGGCTGCGCAGACCGATGGCTTTGCCGACACCGAGGATGCGATCGAGCGCCTGTTCGCAAGCGCGTCCAAGGCGAAACGCTCGAAGGTCCGCGGCTTTGCCCTGATCTTCGAGGAGCTGGGCGATCTGATCGCATTCCCCAAGGCGCTGAACGAGCGGCGCGGATTGCGGATCGCGCAGGCGCTACGCAGCGGCGGGGCAGGGGCCTTGCGCGATGTTCTGGCCGCCGCTGAGCGCACGGATGCGGAGGCCGAATGGGAAGCGCTGGAGAATGTGCTGAAGGAGATCGAGGCCGGGCCGACGGACCCCCGCCGTGGTGGCCGCCCCAAGGCCGAGAAGCCCGCGCCTGTGGTGGTTCGGATCGATGACGCGGTTAATGTCTGGGCCGATGAGGATGAGCAGGGTCCGATGATCCGCCTGCCCAAAGGCACAAGCCCGCTGATCGTTCAGGCATTCATCATGGATCTGAAGCGGATTGTTGAGAACGGGTGATAGGGCAGGGGGTTTCGCATGCGAAACCCCCCCCCCGCGTTCCACAACCCAAGTGCTCCGCGCAACCTTTGCGGGCATCTGCTTAGATTATGCAATTTTTGATTGCATTCGCCGTGCGCCCCGCTCACGGCGTTGATGCGCGGCGCGCGCATCCCGTCCGTGCCGCCCCCGGAGTGGCGCTCAGCGGCGCGCTCCGGGGGCCTGCGGGTCACATCAATAGCGGCAGGTAAGTCACGCCGATCAGCACCACGATCAGGGTGATCAGATAGGGGATCACCGCGCGGGCGATCCGCTCCAGCCCGATGCCCGTGACCGAGGACGCGACATAGAGGTTGATCGCCACTGGCGGCGTCACCATCCCAATCGACAGGCCCACCACCATCACGATGCCGAAATGCACCGGATCGACGCCCAGTTGCGTCACCAACGGCAGCAGGATCGGCGTCAGGATGATAAGCGCGGAGGCCGTCTCGAGGAACACGCCGGTCAACAGGATGATGACCAGCACCAGCGCCAGCACGATCCATGTCTCGGACGATAGCGACAGCACGGCATCGGCGATGGCGGCGGGCACTTTCCAGTTCGACAGCGCCCAGCTAAGTGCGGCGGAGGTGGCGATGACGAACATGATGATCGCCGTCGTCATCCCGGCGCGGATGGCCAGCCGGTAGATATCGCGCAGGGACAGGTCGCGATAGATGAACAGCGACACGAAGATCGCATAATCGACCGCGATCACCGCCGCCTCGCTGGGCGTGAACAGCCCCGAGAAGATCCCGCCCAAGATCAGCACCGGCGTCATCAGGCCCCAGAACGCGGAGACGAAGCTGCGGCCAATGGTGCGCAGAGACAGCGGCGCGCCTTTGGGATAGGAGCGGGCGTAGCCTTGGTAAAGCGCGATTGCGACCAAACCGCCGCCCATGGCGAGGCCGGGCAGAATGCCGGAAATAAAGAGCTTTGCCACGGATTCCTGCGCGATCACGGCGTAAAGGATCATCGGAACCGAAGGCGGAATGACCACGCCGATGGTGCCGCCCGCGGCGATCAGGCTGGCGGCGGAGGCAGGCTCGTAGCCTTTCTGCCGCAGCGATGGCACGAGCGTCGCGCTGACGGCGGCGGTGGTCGCCGCGCCAGAGCCGGAGATCGCGGCAAAAAACATCGCCGCAAGGATCGACACCACCGACAACCCGCCGCGCAGCATCCCGACCATGGCATCGGCCAGCGCCACGAGCTTTTCGCTGATCTTGCCCGCGGCCATGATATCGCCCGCAAGGATGAACATCGGCACCGCGACCAGCGCGAAGCTGTCGATGCCCGCGAACATCTGTTGCGGCACGACCAGAAGCGGCGTGCCGCTGCCCCAGATCGCGGTGAGCGTGCCTGCGCCGATGGCCACGGCGATGGGGGCGCCGGCCAGCATGAGCACAAGGAAGATGCCGAACAGTATCAGGCTCACGGGCGGTCCTCGGTCACTGGGAGGGTATCGGGGGCGGGCGTGTCGGGCGTGGGCAGGGGGACATCCGGCGCGGCGGGGCCGTGAATGTCGCGCCCGGTGATCGCACGCAGCAGGCTCAGCAGCGCCATGATGGTGGAGCAGGCGGGGATCACGGAATAGATATAGAGCATCGGCACCCGCAGCGACGCGGATTTCTGGAAGCTCTGCAATTGCATGTAGCGCCATGCGACGATGGCCAGCGCAACGAAAAAGGCGCAGGCGGCCAGTTGGCTGATCCGGGCGACACGGCGGGCGTTTTTAGGCGACAGCCGGTCGGTCAGCACGGTGACGGCGATATGGCGGCTTTCGGCCAGCGCCAGCACGGCGCCGAGGAAGGTCAGCCACACCAGCAGGTAGCGCGCGACCTCTTCGGTCCAGCCAAGGGCGGTGAAGGCGGTGCGGAATACGATCTGCGCGGTGATGACCACCACCAGCGCGGCGACCGCCAGAAAGACGACCGGGCGCAAAAGCGCCCGGATCGCGGTTTCAATGGTGCCGGCAAGGCGCTCCATCTTAGTTCAGCTCGGACCGGATGCGGTCGAGGTAATCGCCGAACTGTTCGCCATACTGGTCGTAGACCGGCTGCACCTTGGCTTGGAAGGCGGCGAGATCGGGATCGGTGTTGATCTCCATGCCGCGCTCGCGCAGGGCGTCGAGCTGCTTTTCTTCCATCTGGGCGTTCATGTCGCGTTCATAGGCGGAGGCCTCGCGCGCGGCTTCGACCAGCACGTCCTGTGCGGCTTCGTCCAGCTGGCTCCAGATCGGCAGGCCCATCACGAACAGCGCGGGCGCATAGGTGTGCCGCGTCATGGTCATGTAGTCTTGGGTTTCGTCCAGCTTGAACGAATCCACCACGTTGACCGGGTTTTCCTGCCCGTCGATCGTGTCCTGCTGCATGGCGGTCAGCGCTTCGGTCCACGCCATCGGCACGGCATTGGCGCCAAGCGCGCGGAACGTGTCGATATAGACCGGGTTTTCCATGACGCGGATGCGCATGCCTTCCATGTCGGCGGGGCTGGACACCGCGCGCTGGCTGTTGGTCAGGTTGCGGAAACCACGTTCGGCATAGGCCAGACCCTTCAGGTTGACCTCGGACAGGCGGTCGAGAAGCTCCTGACCGATCTCCCCGTCGAGCACGCTATAGGCGGCCTCGCGGGACGGAAACAGGAATGGCAGTTCGAACACGGCCATCTCTTCGAGGAAGTTGGACACCGGACCGTTGGTGATGATGCCCATGTCGATGGAGCCGATCTGCATGCCTTCCAGCAGCGTGCGCTCATCGCCGAGCGACGCGTTGGGGAAGATCTCGACCGAGATCTTGCCACCGGTGCGCTCATCCACCAGATCGCGGAACTTCTCGGCGGCGATGTGGAAGCCGTCCTGCTCGTTGACGACATGCGCAAGGCGCAGTTCCACCGGCTCCATGTCGGCGAAGTCTTCGGGTGCGGCGAGGGCGGTCGTGGCAGAGAGCGCCGCGATGCCGGTCGTTGCGGAGATTGCCGTGATTGCGGCAATGAAATTACGTCTGAACATGGTCATTCCTCCCGACGTGTAAATCTGCCGTAGTCATGTATTGAGTGCGAAGGGAGGTCAACCACATGGCCCGTGCGTTTTAAGGCCCCCCGAGCGCGTCCTCAGCGGGCCCCGGCCGGACCGGGCGCGCCGCCATGCCGCCCGAAATCCGCGCGGCACCGCCGGGCCAAGCAGACACATCCCGCTGGATTGCAATGCATCGCCGCGCCGCAGCGCACCAATTTTAACCTTTGGGCAATTTGGACGCGGCGGGGTGCCGATGACGTTTGGGCAACATTTAGTTGTATGTATAACCATTTTCAGGATGTGGACGTGCCGACCCCCACGCCGCGGCTTTCGCGGGACGCACGGGGCGGCACTGCAAAAAGGGACTGAACGATGGGCAACAAACTCAACAAGCCATTGAACACTATGGCACTACTGGCCGGTGCCATGACCGTGGCCGGGGCTGTCGGCACCGCCGCGCAGGCCGCTGACGGGGTGCTGCGGATCGGCACGCCGCTGGCGCTGACCGGCGGGCTTGCCGATGAGGGCCACAAGCAGGCGCTGGTCTGGAAGATGTGGGTCGACAAGGTGAATGCCGCAGGCGGTCTGACCCTCGAAGACGGGACCAAGCTGCCGGTCGAACTGATCGAATACGACTACCAGACCGACGGCAAACGCGCGGGTCAGTTGGCCGAGAAGCTCATCAACGACGACGAGGTCGACGTGCTGATGGCGCCGTTCGGGTCCGGCCACACCAAAATCGTCGCCGCCGTGGCGGAGCGCTACCAGATCCCCGTGGTCGCCTGTGTCGCCTCCTCCACCTCGGTCTATGACCAAGGGTTCAAGTATCTGTTCGGCACGCTGGCCCCGAATACCGGCATGACCGACTCGATGGTTACCTATTTCCAAGAGCATATGCCGGAGCTGAAGACGCTGGCCGTCTATGGCCGCGATGACGTGTTCCCGAAATCCATGGCGACCGCCATTTCGGATTCAGCCAAGGCCGCCGGGATCGACGTGGTCTATGACGAGCTTTACGCCGTGGGCAGCATCGACCATTCCGCCGCGATGTCGTCGATGAAAGGGCTGGAGCCCGACTGGATCTACATGACCGGCTACACCCAGGACCTGATCCTTGGGCGCAAGCAGATGGAAGACATGGGGATCAGCGCCCCCATCATCACGATGGTCACCGGCCCGGCCTATAAGGAATTCACCGAAGGTCTGGGCGATCTGGCCAATAACGTCACCAGTTCGACATGGTGGCACCACGCGACCGGCTACACCGATGTGCCGGGTGTGTGGGGATCGACCGATGCCTTCTATCAGGACTTCCTCGAAGTGAGCGGCGGCGAAGATCCCGACTATGTCCACGGCTCCTGCGCCGCGGCGATGGAAGTGGTGGCTGATGCGACGGTGCGCGCGGGCGGGACCGATCCGGTGGCGATGCGCGATGCGCTGGAAGCCACGACGCTCGAGACCTTCTACGGGCCCATCGAATTTGGCGACAACGGCATGAACCAAGGCCGCGAAATGCCGATGATTCAGGTGCAGGACGGCGCGATCAAGATCCTCTATCCCGAGGCGATCTCGGACGCGGAAATGACGCTGGTCGAATGACCGGCGCGTGGTGATCGGCGCCCTTTGACGGGCCGGGGGCGGCGGACCGGAGTGCGGCGCGTCACCCCGGACCGGCGACGGGATCGAGGCAGGCAGGCAACAGGGCAGGCGGTGGTGCGCAAGGCGCGCGACCGCCTGCACCGCATGGCCCGCCCGGCCAAGACCCCGCCAAACGCCCCCGTCAAAGCCGCGCCGCATCTTCGACGATACGCAGGCCGGATGCCTCCGGTCGACATTCTCGCCAAAGGAAACACCATGGGTTTCGCACAGATACTCGCCAACGGGATGGTGCTGGGCACGCTTTATGCCTGCATCGCCATCGGCTTCTCTCTGGTCTGGGGCGTCTTGAACGTCATCAACATGCTGCACGGCTCGTTCATCGTGCTGGGCGGCTACCTGACCTTTTTCGCGTGGTACTATATCGGGCTCAATCCGATCCTTGTGCTGCCCTTCGTGGCGGCGCTGCTGTTCGGGCTGGGCTATGTGCTGCAATACACGCTCATCAACAAGGTGGTCGCCGCGCCAGTGCTGACCACGCTGACGCTGACCTTCGGGTTGGACATGATCCTGTATAACCTGATGACGGTCTATTTCACCGCCACGCCGCGGCGGGTGTCGCTCGATTTCGGGCGGATCGATTTCATGGACGTGTCGATGCCGGTGGACCGGCTTCTGGGCATGGGGCTGGCGCTGTTGCTGACGGGGCTGCTGTATCTGGTGCTGCGGGCGTCGACCATCGGGCGGGCGATTGTCGCGGTGCGAATGGACCGCGAAGCCGCCGCGCTGATGGGCATCCGCGTGAACCGGATCTACGCCATCACATTCGGCATCAGCGCGCTGATGGCGGGTGCCGCGGGGGCGGTGTTCAGCATGGTGTTCCCGATCACCACCAATCTGAGCGGCACCTTTCTGGGCAAGGCATTTGTGATCTGCGTCATCGGCGGGCTGGGCAGCGTGTCCGGCGCGCTGGTCGGCGGGCTTGCCTTGGGCATCATCGAAAGTTTCGCAGGCGTCTATCTGGGGCCGCAGAACGCGATGACCGTGGGCTTTGTCATCATGCTGGTGCTGCTGATCGTGAAACCGACCGGGCTGGTCGGCGTGAAGGGGTATGAATGATGCCGCGTAAATCAAACTGGCCCTTGGTCATCATGGCGGTCTGGGTGCTGATCCTTGCCACCGTGCCTACGGCATTGGGCAATTACGAAATGCGGATCGCGATTTCGATCGCGATGTTCACCGCGCTGGCGCTGTCGTGGAATTTCATCGGGGGCTATACCGGCTATCCGTCGTTTTCGACCGCCGCGTTCTACGGGATCGGCTGCTATGTCGGTGCCTTGGCGCAGCGCAACGGCGTTCCCGCCGCGGCGGCATGGCTGGCGGCGGCGGTGGTCGTGGGCGGCATTTCCTGGGCCATTGGCTCGGTCGTGCTGCGGCTGAAGGGGCATTACTTTGCCATCGGCTCCATCGCGTTGGTCGATGTGTCGCGTCTGGTGGTGTCGTCCTGGGGCAGCCTGACCGGGGGCGGCGACGGTCTGAACGTGCCGCTGCTGGATGGCCGCCCGCCCGAAGTGTCCGGGCTGGTGCTGAAGGTGATGCTGTTCATCATGGTCTGCGCCTTTATCGCCAATGTGATCGTCGATCGCACGCGGCTTGGGTTCGGGCTGCGCTGCATCGAGCAGAACGAGGATGCCGCCGATATGGTGGGCATCAATGCGACCCGCTACAAAACCGCGGCCTATGTCCTGTCGGCGGTGTTTCCGGCGGCGGTGGGCGCGGTCTATGCGTCGTGGGTCGGCTATATCGACCCGACCGACAGTTTCGCGATCCTCTTGACGATCAAGGTGCCGGTGATGGTGCTGTTGGGCGGCGCGGGCACGCTGCTGGGTCCGGTGGTGGGGGCGGTCGCCTTCATCCTGCTGGAAGAGGTGTTCTGGGCGAACTTCCTTGAATGGAACCGGGCGATCATGGGCGCGATCATCGTGCTGCTGATCTTCTTCCTGCCGGGCGGTCTGTTGAAGCTGGACTATCGCGGGATCATCGCCGGGGTGCAGCGCCGTCTGCGCCCGGCCCGGGCCGCGGTCCAACCGGAAAGGAAAGCAGGATGAGCGCGCTTCTAGAACTTGATGGCGTGTCGCGCAGCTTCGGCGGGGTGAAGGCGGTCAATGACGTGTCGTTCACCCTGAAGGAGGGCGAGATCGTCGCGCTGATCGGACCCAACGGGGCGGGCAAGACCACGCTGGTCAACCTGATCACCGGGGTGCACACGCCCGAAGCGGGCAAAGTCCTGTTCCAAGGCGAAAATGTCACCCGGCAGAAACCGTTTCAGGCCGCGCGTCGCGGGCTGGCGCGGACCTTCCAGATCGTGCAGCCGTTTCCGCGCATGACGGTGCTGGAAAACGTCGCCGCCAGCGCCTTGTTCGCGGGCAGCCATGACGGGATGGGCGATGCCTATGACAATGCCCGGCGCGAGCTGGAATTCGTGGGGCTGGCCCATGTGGCCGACACGCCCGCGGCGTCGCTGACCCTGCCCAACCGGAAGCGTCTGGAACTGGCGAAAAGCCTTGCCATGCAGCCGAAGGTTCTGCTGCTCGATGAGGTCAACGCGGGCCTCAACGCGACCGAGATCGACGGCGCGCTGGACCTGATCCGGCGCATCGCCGCGCGTGGCGTCAGCATCCTTATCATCGAACATCTGATGAAGGTGGTGCTGTCGGTGTCACAGCGGGTTCTGGTGCTGCATCACGGCCAACTGATCGCCGAAGGCCCGCCGCAGGAAATGGTGCGCGACCGGCAGGTCATCGAGGCCTATCTGGGTCCGAAATTCGCGGAACGCTTTCAGATGGAGGGCGCACATGTCTGATCCGTTGTTGCAGATCGAAGGGCTACAGGCCGGTTACGGCGATGTGCAGGTATTGTGGGATGTGACGATCCGGGTGATGCCCGGCGAAATCACCTGCATCGTCGGCTCCAACGGCGCGGGCAAGACGACGTTGCTGCGCACGGTGTCGGGGCTGATCCAGCCCCGCGCGGGCAGCATCCGCCTGCAGGGTCAGGAACTGGCCGGTGAAACCGCCGATGCGGTTCTGGGCGCGGGCATCGCCCATGTCCCCGAAGGCCGCCGCCTGTTCAAGGGCATGTCGGTGCGCGATAACCTGTTGCTGGGCGCCTATCTGCGCCGCGACCGGCAGGAGGTGGAGCAGGATCTGGAATTCGTGCTCGACACCTTCCCGATCCTGAAGGAACGCGCGCATCAGGATGCGACCACCATGTCGGGCGGCGAGCAGCAGATGTGCGCTATCGGACGCGGGATCATGTCGCGGCCCAAGCTGTTGATGATCGACGAATTGTCGCTCGGACTGGCGCCGCGTCTGGTGGATACGCTGGGCGAGGCGCTACAGGCGGTGAACCGCACCGGTCTGACGATCCTGCTGGTGGAGCAGGATGTCATCACCGCGCTGGAACTGGCCTCGACCGGGTTCGTGATCGAAACCGGGCGGGTGACGATGACGGGCAGCGCCGATGCGCTGGCCGACGATCCCCGCATCAAGGAAGCCTATATGGGGCTGTAGCCTGAACGCCCGCGCCCGATGCCCGGTGGGGCGGGGCGGTCGTAAAGCCAGGGGTCCGGAGGCGCGATGCGTCCGGGCCCCTTTTCTATTGCGGGGGGCAGTTCAGGCGTCGGGCTCGGCTGTGCCGTCGGCATGGCGGGGATCGAGATCCAGCCGGTCGTCCTGTCCGGTCTTGGCCTGCACGATCTGCGCCATCAGCGTGACCAGCGTATCGCGGTCGGCGGGGCTTAGATCCTCCAGCGTGCGGATATGGGCGCGCTCGGCGGCGGCGTCGATCACATCGAGCAGCGCGCGCCCCTCGGCGGTCAATTCGATAAGCCGCACCCGCCGGTCATTGGGCGAGACTCGCCGCCGCACCATGCCGCGCCGCTTCATCCGCTCCAGCAGATCGACGACGTTGGTTTTATCGACCGCAATCTGCAATGCCAGCGCGGTCTGGGGCAGGGGGCCCGATTGCGACAGGGCCGACAGCACCGAATACATCAGGGGCGACACGCCGTGGCGGCCGCATTCATCCTTGAACAGCGCGGTGTGTATCTGGTGCAAGCGCCGGATCAGAAAGCCGGGTCGCGCGCGCAGCGGATCGTCGCGCCACGGGCTGCTGCCCGCAGAAGCGGGGGCAGCTGTGGCGGGCGGATGGTCTGTCATGTCGTGATCGGACTGGGGCATGGCTCCGCTCTAGCCTTGGCTGCCGGGGAAGGGCAAGACGCGCTCAGCCGGATTTGCGCTCCAGCCCCTCATAGGCGGCGATGATCTTCTTCATGTGGGTCATCAGCTGATCCTGCTCCTGCGGGGTGAGCGGGGCGATGGTGCGGGCATGGGCGCGCGCGGCGGAGGCCTCGATCCGGGTCAGCAGGGTCTGGCCGACATCCGTCAGGCTGGTGATCTTGCTGCGGCGGTCGGTGGCCGAGACCCGGCGGCGCACCAGTTTGCGCTGCTCCAGCCGTCGCATCACATCGGCGGTGCTGGTGCGGTCCAGCCCCACGGCGCGCGACACGGCGATCTGTTCGGAAGGGCCCATGTGATACAGCGCGGTCAACACGCTGTATTGCACCGGGGTGATGCCCTCGCCCGCGCATTCGTGACTGAACAGCGCCATATGGATCTGGTGCATCCGGCGGATCAGGACGCCGGGGCGTTCGTGCAGATCGGTGCGGGACCAATCGCCAAGCGCGGCGTCGTCGAGCGCGCCAGTGTCGGGTCCAGTGTCGGCTGCGGCGTCGCCGGGGGTGGGGCGGGTCAGCCCCGTGGTCTGGCCATGGTCCAAATCCGGTCCTCCTCAGCCGCGTTTCGGGAGCCGGACGATACGCCGGATCACCCCGAATAGCAAAGCCAGCGTGCCCGGCGCGGCGGCGGGTTCGGCAGCGGCATTCCGGCCCTGCGCGCGGGCGACGAGGTTGGCGGTGAAGCTGTCGAGGATCTGGTCGACGACGGCAGCGACGATGCCGGGGCGACCGATCTGGGCCAGCGGACCGCCGATCTTATACAGCATCTCGACCTCCAGCCGACAGCCGGGCGTGGCCGCATCCCGATCGGTGAGCGAGAAGCCGATCTGCCCCTGCGCCCGTGACCGGCTGGAGCCATCGCCGCCGCTGCCGCTGACCGTGCCGGTCCGGGCGGCGTCATCATAATCGACATAGGCCGTGCCGCGGAAGCTGGCCTTCATCGGACCGATCCGGGTGGTGTAGCTGCCGATGACCCGGCCTTCGGCATCGACCTGTTCGATGGCGGCGCCGGGCAGGCAGGCGGCCACGGCGTGAATGTCGCGCAGCACCGGCCAGAGCTGATCGGCGGGCAGGTCCAGATCGACCGCGCGGTGGAGGCGGGTGCCATCGGTCAGCGGTGCGGGGCGGCTGGCGGGCAGTGCCGGGGCCGTGTCGGCGGCGGACTGGGCGGGCGCAGCGGGAGCGGGGGCGACCGCGCCGCTCAGGACCCCGACCCCGACGGCGGCTCCGATTGCGGGCGTGCGAACCGGGGCGGCGGGAATCGCATGGGGGCCGTCGGCCAGCACCGCGCGGATCGCGGCGACGATGCCCATATAGCCAGTGCACCGGCATAGGTTGCCCGACAGTTCTTCGCGAATGCGCGCTTCGTCCGCGTCGGGCAGGCGGGTCACGATGTCATAGCCGGTGGCGAGCATCCCCGGTGTGCAGAAGCCGCATTGCAGGCCGTGATGCTGTTTGAACGCCGCGCGCAGCCGGGCCATCAGCGGATCGTCGGAGAAATCCTCGATCGTGCGGATATCGCGCCCGGCGCAGGCGGCGGCATAGGTGATGCAACTGCGCACGGGGCGGCCATCCTGCATCAGGGTGCAGGCGCCGCACACGCCGTGTTCGCAGCCGATATGGGTGCCGGTCAGGGCCATATCCTCGCGCAGGAAATCGGCCAGATGGGTGCGGTGTTCCCCGGAATGGGTGACCTCGCGCCCGTTGACGGAGAAGGTGGCAGAAGCGGGTGCGGTGGTCATGCGGGCGTCCCTTCGGTGAGGCTGGCAAGCGCGCGGCGGGTCGCGGTGATTTGCAGGGTCAGGCGCGCGGGCGACAGGTCGGGCAGGGCGGCGGTCACCACCTGCGACGCATCAGCCTGCCCGTCGATCAGCGCGCGGGCGTCGGGCAACAGGACCGGCGCGCGGTCGAGCGCACCCGCCAGCACGCGGTAGTCCCCGCGCGCGGGATCGGCGAGAATGGCCGCGCTGGCCTTGGCAAACTCGCCCTGCTTGCGGCAGAATTTCCAATAGGACCAGCGCGCGGCGGGCGTGCGGCGGGGGATGCGGATGGCGGTGATGACCTCCCCCGGGGCCAGCGCGGTGGCAAGCGGGCCGGTGATGAAATCGTTCAGGGCCATGTCGCGCGGCGCGGTGCCGCCCGCCAGCCGCACCGACGCGCCAAGCGCGATCAGCGTGTTGACCCAATCGGCGGCGGGATCGGCATGGGCCAGACTGCCGCCGATGGTGCCGCGGTTGCGCACCGCGCGATAGGCGATGCGGCGGGCAATCGCGGGCAGCCAGCCGGGCGTTGCATCGGGCAGGGTGCCGTCCTCGAATTCCGCATGGGTGAGCGCGGCGCCATAGGTGATGGCATCGGCGTCCTCCTCGACGCGGCGAAGCTCCGGCAGGCGGCTGACATCGAGCAACCGCGCGGGCCGGGCCAGCCGCAGGTTCAGCATCGGGCCGAGGGATTGGCTACCGGCGACGGGCTTTGTCTCCGCCGCGGCATCACTCAGCAGCGGCAAGGCGGCGGGCAGGTCGGGCGCGGTCAGAAGCTGGAACGGAGCGGGTTTCATGGGCGGACCTCTTCGGCCAAGGCGGGCTGTGGCTCCGCAGGATCGGCGGCGGCAAGCGCGGCCAGCACCCTGTCGGGCGTGATCGGCAGGTCGGTCACCCCGGCGCGCAGGGGGCGCAGCGCATCGTTGACCGCATTGCCGATGGCGGCGGGCGGGCCGATGGCGCCGCTTTCGCCGATGCCCTTCTGGCCAAAGCGGCTGATCGGGGAGGGGGTCACCATATGGTCGATCGGGATCGAGGGCACCTCGCCCGCGCCGGGCAGCAGGTAGTCGGCCAGCGTGGTCGCCAAAGGCTGCGCCGCGTCGTCAAAGGGCATTTCTTCGTAAAGCGCGGTGCCGATGCCCTGCGCCGCGCCGCCCCAGACCTGACCGTCAACGACCATCGGGTTCACCAATGTGCCGCCATCCTCGACGATGCGGTAATCCAGTATCTCGACCCCGCCGGTGCCGGTATCGACCGCCACGACTGCCGCGTGACAGGCATAGGAAAACGTGCCGGTGTCGCGCACCGTCTTATACCCCGCCGTGCTTTCCAGCCCGTGGGGATCGACCCCGGCGGGCAGATCTTGGGGGCGGTGATACCAGATGCCTGCCACATCGCGCAGGGTGACGGAGCCTGCGGCGCAGCGGGCCTCGGCCCCGGTTAGCTGGATCGTATCGGGATCGGCCTGCAACAGCGTGCCCGCGATGGCGCGGATGCGGAGGCTGAGTTCTTCGCAGGCGGTGGCGACGGCACCGCCCGCCATCACCATGCAGCGCGACCCCCATGTGCCGGTGGAATAGGGGGTCAGCGCGGTATCGCCATGCACCAGCCGCACCCGGTCGGGCGCGATGCCCAGCACCTCATGCGCGACCTGCGCCAATGTGGTCTCAAGGCTCTGGCCGTGGCTGTGCACGCCCACGCGCAGTTCCAGCCCGCCATCGGGGGTGAGCCGGGCGGTGGCCTGTTCGAACCCCGGCACCATCGGGATGCCCCAGCCGGAATAGACCGAGGTGCCATGCGCGCCCTGCTCGCAGAAGATCGACAGCCCGACCCCGATGCGGCGGGGATCGTCCGCCGCCTGCGCCTGTTGCCGGGCGCGCAGCGCGGGTAGATCGAGCGCCTGCACCGCGCGGTCCAGACAGGCCGGGTAATCGCCGCTGTCGAAAATCTTGTTGGTGATATTGGTGAAGGGCATCTGATCGGCGGCGACCAGATTGCGCCGGCGGAATTCCGAAGGCTCCATCCCCAGTTCGGCGGCGAGCCCATCCATCACCAGTTCCATTGCGAAACAGACCCCAGTGCGGGCGACGCCGCGATAGGGCAGGATCGCGGGCTTGTTGGTGGCGACGGACCATGTGCGGCAGCGGTAGCCCTCCATCTGGTAGGGTCCGGGCAGGATCGATCCGACCTGCGCGGCCTCCAGACAGGCGGAGAATGGATAGGCGGAATAGGCGCCGCTATCGACCACCGCCTCGCAATCCACCGCCAGCAATCGGCCGTCGGCGGAGGCATAGCCGGTGATGTCATACCAATGTTCCCGGCAGTTGGCGTTCCCGGCAAGCTGCTCGCGCCGGTCCTCGATCCAGCGGACGGGGCGGCGCAGGTGCATGGCCAGCCAACCGAGGCAGACCTCTTCGGCCAGCAAGATACCTTTGTAGCCAAAGCCGCCACCGACATCGGGTGCGACGACGCGGATGCGGCCCTGATCGAGCCCCAGACATTCGGCCAGCCCGTTGCGCACGATATGGGGCATCTGGGTGGCGGTGTGGATCACCAACTGGTCGGCATGATCGTCATACCACGCGACGACGCCACGGCCTTCGATCGGGGACATGCATTGGCGGGCGGTGCGATACTGACGGCGGAAACTGACAGTCGCGCCCTCCGTTGCGGCGTCGAAGCCGGTTTCTACCCCGCTTTCGAGAAACACGTTTTCAGGCCAGCCGGGATGCAGCACCGGGGCGTCCGCGTCGCGGGCCTTCAGCATGTCATGCACGGCGGGCAGGGTGTCATAGTCCAGCGCGATGCTGTCGGCGATGTCTTCGGCTTGGGCACGGGTGGCGGCGACGCAGGCAGCGATGGGCTCGCCCACATGGCGGATGCGGTCGGAGGCCAGCACCGGCTGGATCGAACTGCGAAAGCCGGGCAGGCCACTGTCGGCGCGGATGCCCTGCACCCCGGTCAGATCGGCGGCGGTAAAAACCTGATGCGCCGCGCCTTCGGGCGTGGCGATGCCGGTGATGTCCGCATGGGCGACGGGGCTGCGCAGAAACGCGACATCGAGCATCCCCGGCAAGCGAATATCCCCGACGAACCGCCCGCGCCCTTCCAGCAGGCGGTCATCCTCCAGCCGGGGCAGTGACGCGCCGACGCCGTGGTGCGAGGTTTCGGGCATGGGCGGGCTCCCTCTAAAATGGCTGCGCGCGCGGGGCGGCGGGTCTGGCCCAGCACTAGCGACGGACATAGGAAGTGCAGCCAATTATCAGTATGCATCCTAAATTTTATCGCAGCAGATACCGCATATGCCGTTTCTTTAAGCGGAAGGCCGCGGGATCGGGCGGTTGGCGATGTTCAGGGCGCGGGCCACGGGGCGATGCCCCGCCCGATCAGCCCCTCGCCGCCCGCCCCGAGCATGGCCAGCATGATGCCCGGATGGTCTGACAGCGCGGTCATCGGCAGGCCAAGCCGGATATCGCCCGGCAGGGCCGGATGCGGGGCGAGGAAACAGGCGCTGGCCTGCGGGGTGAAGGCTTGGGGCGGATGGAACGGGGCAAGCGCGTCGCGCAGCGCAGGGGCGTGACGCAGGATCGCCGCACCCAGACCCAGCGCATCGATCACCGCGCTATCGCCGATGGCGGGCAATACCGGCGCGTCTGGCTTCATCATCGGCCCTACGGGCGCGTGGGCGGGCCGGGCTTCCCAGATGTCGGGTGTGGCAGAGCTTTTCCACCCGAAATCAACGCCATTGCCCCCGGCGGCCACCACCACGGGCGCGCCTTGGCGCGTGGCGAGCGCGGCGCTGAGAACCGAGGCCGCGGCCATCACCGGGTTCAGCCCGAAGAGCGGCGTGCGGATATAGGCGAGAAGGTCCGCGGGCGCGGCGGCAGGGACGGTCAGCGCATCCGCCAGCGCGTCGGTCAACTGCGCGACAGAGCCATGCAGATCGTCGCCCGCGTGGATTGCGGTGTTCATCAGCGGCAGCAAATCCACGCCATCGCCTACCAGATCCACAATATGCGGCAGCCAACCCCGCAGCGCCTTAATGCGGGCAATCTGGGCCTGCGTCTGGCTGTCGCCGAACCGAAGCGCGCCATCCGCCGGGCCGTCATTGACCGGGGTCAGCCGCATCAGGCCGCAGGCCTCGACCCGCAGCACCGGCATGCTGGGGGGCACGACGCAGGCCAGCGGGGTGACCACATCGAAATCCTGCGCCGGGGCCAAATGCACCGCCCCCGAGCGCAGCATTTCGGCGGCCTCGTCGATGGTGTCGGCCCAGCCTTCGGACAGCAGTGCGGCGCAGGCTGCATTCCGCACCGGGACGGGCACTGCATCCGGCGCGGCATAGGGCGGACCGGCATGGAGCAGGGTGCGCGGCGGCAGGTGCGGCACGGCACGGGCAAGGCTGTCACATCCGGTCAGCCGTGGGTGAATTCCTTCCCAGATCGAGGTCATTCTGACGGCTCCTTCAGGCCCGCGTGACGGCGGGGATTGGGGTGGTGTGATGCATGAACTGCCTGCAATTTAGGCATTTGAGTAGCTTGTCAGCTTAGAATAATCAGGATACTGATTAAATCAAGCCGGGTCGACCAGCAGGGTCGCTGGCGGGGCTACCCGCCCCTCCGCCCGGAGCAGTTTCACAGCGACAGCATTGGACGCAGAGAGGTAAGTCATGGAAACGGGGTTCGATACCGTCCTGAAGGGCGGGCGCGTGATTGATCCGGCGACGGGGCGCGACGGGGTGTTCGACGTGGGCGTGAAGGGCGGCAAGATCACGGCTATCGAGCCGCAGATCAGCGCCCCGGCGACCGAAACCATCGACGCCACCGACAAGGTGGTGATCGCCGGGATGATCGACACGCACGGCCATATCTACCAGCATGTCACCGGCAAATTCGGTCTGAACCCCGACATGGTTGGTGTCCGCTCCGGCGTGACGACGATCATCGATCAGGGTGGCCCCAGCTGCATGACGCTGGGCGGGTTCCGGCATTTCTTGGCCGACACGTCGAAAACCCGTCTGTTCTGCTTTATCTCGGCCTATCTCGTCGGCGGGCTCGAAGGGCATATGTATCCCGACCTTTACGGCCCCATCGGTGTGAACCCCGAACACACGATCCGTGTCGGGCGCGAGAACCTCGACATTGTGCGCGGTGTGAAGGCGCATGCGGAAATCGGCGGTCAGTCCCGCTGGGGTCTTGAGGTGATCAAGGTCGGCAAGCAGATTTCCCGCGATCTGGGTCTGCCGCTTTATATCCATCTGGGGCAGCTTTGGCCGTCCGTGGAGGAAGGCCCCGTGCCCGATCCCGATGAACTGATCCGGGAACTGGTGCCGATCATGGACGAGGGCGACATGCTGGCGCATCCGTTCACCCGCCATCCCGGCGGCTTTGTATCGGAAACCGGCGAAGTGCACCCGATCGTGTTCGAAGCGATCGAGCGCGGGGTGCGCGTCGATGTGGGGCATGGCTCGCATTTCAGCTTCGAGGTCGCCAAGAAGGTTCTCGATTCGGGCATCAAGCCGTTCACGCTGGGCGCCGACATGCACGGCTATAACGTCACCGTGCCGCCCGAAGGCATGCAGAAGGAAGTGCGCGAATCCAACCCGTTCTTCGGGGTGGCGCCGTTCAACCTGACCGTGGCGATGACCGAGTTGATGACCCTTGGCATGAGTCTGAACGACGTGGTTGCAACCGTGACGCAGAACCCCGCGTCGGTGCTGGGCAAGTCTGATGAGCTGGGCTCCATCGCCGTGGGCCGCTGCGCCGATATTTCGGTGCTGGAGATCATCAACGGACGGTTCAAGCTGTCGGACAACTCGGGTGTCGAGGTCGTCACCGATAAGCTGGTGCGCCCGGTGATGTGCCTGAAGGATGGCGAACGGTTCGACGCGGATTCGCCGCTGATCCCGGATCCGGTTCTGGCCTGATCCCCTGAGACCAGACCGGCAGTGAGGCGTTCGCCCCGTAACGGGGCGGGCGCCTTTTTGCTGTGGGTCAGCCCATGATCCAGACGGTTTTTCGCCCCTCGGGGGGATTGGCGCGCACTGCGGCGGCGTCGACCTCCACCTGTCCGGCGCTGATCCGCGCGGGATAGATCTTCAGGTCGTCGATCCGCCAGCCCGCCGAAACCGCACCGTCATCCAGATCGAACCGCGCGAAATGGCGCGGGCAATGCAGGGTGCAGCCTTCGATACGCCCGCCCGCAAGGTTGGCTTTGTCATGGGGGCACAGGCTTTGAAACGCGCGGGGGCTGCCGTCGGCCAACAGGGTCAGCCCGATCATATGCCCGGCAAAGGCGACCGCGTGAACCTGTCCCGGCGTGATCTGATCCAGCGGAGCAGCAGCTTGATAATCGGACATGCGGGCCCCTTCGATTGCGCAGTATGCTGATGAATGGAGCGTAGCGCGGGGCGGTGGCGGGAGGCAAGCCACGTTGGGCCGGGATTGATCGGCGCCGACGGCGTGTGTATATTGAGTGTGTTCATTTCGGAGTATGCTATGGCCTCCCTCTCCAAACGGCGCACCAATGTCACTATCGACAGCGGCCTTCTCGACGCGGCGCGCAGCTACGGGCTGAACGTGTCGGCGATCAGTGAGGCGGCGTTGGATCAGGCCGTGCGCCGCGCGCAGGCCGACGCGTGGGTCGCCGAAAATCAGGATGCCATCGACAAACGCCGCGACTGGGTTGCGCAGAACGGTGCGCCGCTGGCCCGGTGGCAGGCATGGTCGGCGGACTGATCGGCGCATGGCACAATTTCATGTCTACCGGCTGCCCGATGGGATGGCCGTGCTCGATTTGCAGACCGATCTGATCGAGACCGGCACACGGGTCGTTGCGCCGCTGCTGCCTGTGACCCCGGATCTGCCCGCCATCCGGCGGCTGGAGCCGGTGTTTGAACTGGGGGAGGTGCCGCTGGCCCTGCACACGGCGGAACTGGCAGCGGTGCCTGCGCATCTGCTGACTGTTTCGGTCGCGGATCTGCGGGAGCATCAGGACACGATCCGCGCCGCGCTCGACATGGTGTTTTCCGGGTTCTGAGCGGGGCGCATACCGCGCCCGGTGGATCAGGCCGAAGCGGGCAGCGCGTCGAAGGCAAGCGTCGCGGTCAGCCCCTGCGAGGTGCTTTGCAGCGACAGGTCGCAGTTGAGCTCAAGGCACACGACCTGCGCGATTTTCATCCCCAAGCCAGAACCCTGCGGCGTGTCGGTTTCGCCCATGCCGACGCCATCATCGGCGCAGACAAGCCGCGCCATATCAGCCCCTTCCTGCGCGAGGGTCACCGAGACAGTGCCTGCGCGCCCTTCGGGAAACGCGTGCTTATACGAATTGGTGACGAATTCGTTGAGGAACGTTCCGATTGCCACCGCCTGTTGGGCGCCCACATGCAAAGGCGCGGTTGTCACCTCCAGCCTTACACCGGGAGGTGCCAGACCTTCGAGATGGCTGCACACCGTGCGCACATAGGTGTCGAGCCGCACTTCGTTCTGTTCGTCGGACTGGTAAAGTTGCTGGTGCAGGCGCGACATCGCATCGACGCGCACCAAGACCGATGACAGCGCCTCCTGCGCCTCGGGGGAGGTATAGGTGCGTTTCTGGAACCGCGCGAACGAGGCCAGCGATTGCAGCGAATTTTTCGCCCGGTGGTCGATCTCTTTGCGCAGGATCTCCCCGGAATGCAGAGCCTTGCGCAATTCCAGTTGCGCCATGACCTGATGGGCCAGCACCTTCAGCGTGGTGCGTTGTAGATCGGTCAGTTCCCGGCGTTCGTAATCCAGCACGCAGAGCGTCCCGAGCGGCAGGCCCTCGGACGTTCTCAGCAGCGCCCCCGCGTAAAAGCGCAGCCCAGGCTCCGCTTGGCAGAGTGGATTGTCAGCCATGCGCGGATCGGCAAGCGTGTCGGGGATTTCGACGAAATCATCCTCCAAGATCGCATGGGCGCAGATGGAGCTTTCAATCGGGGTTTCGCGCACGCCAAGGCCGGTTTCGGCCTTGAACCATTGCCGACTGGAATCGATCAGGTTGACCACGGAAATTGGCGTGCCGCAAAGCTGAGACGCAAGTTGCACGATCTCATCGAACGCACGATCAGGATCGGTGTCGAGGATGTCATAGGAGCGTAGCGCCTGCAGCCGGGCGGCTTGGCGGGGATGCCGGGGCGCAATCATTCGGCCATCATTCCGGGGAAAGTTCCTGTCCTGGTGTCGGCGCTGCGCTGGTGCGCACCTCATTATCCCAGATGCACATAGGCGGATTTCCCCAACGCACAAGGTTAGGCCGGGGCGCGGGGCGAAAATCCGGGCGGAAAGGCATGATGATAGACGTCTTGCAAAAAATGATTGACGTCTTTCATCGCGCGTGGTCTTGGGTGGGTCATGCGGAGGAGGCAGAGATGACGGACAGAGCCCCGACATTGTCGGACGTCGCCGCGTTGGCGGGGGTCAGCTACGCCACGGCGGACCGGGTGGTGAACGCGCGCGGCGGCGTGGCCGAAAAATCCGCGCGCCGGGTCCGCGCGGCGGTGCGTCAGCTGGGCTATATCCGCAATGTCGCCGCCGCCAACCTGTCGCAGCGGCGGATTTACCGGTTCGCCGTGGTGCTGCCCGCCGGGCCGAACGCGTTTTTCGCCCATATGCGCGCCTTGCTCGCCGAGGCGCAGGACAGGCTTGCCGCCGACCGTGTGGCCCTTTCGATCATCGAGGTTCCGGCCTTCGACGCCGGGGCGCTGGCGGCGCGGTTGATGGCGCTGGCGGAGGACGACCTTGACGGGCTCGCGCTTGTCGGGACCGACGATGCCGAAGTTCTGACCGCGCTTGCGGCGTTGCGCGCACGCGGGGTGGCGGTGGTGTCGCTGGTGTCCGATCTGCCCGATGCGGCGCGCGATGCCTATGTGGGGATCGATAACGCGGTGGCCGGGCGCACGGCTGCGCGAATGATAGGGCTGGGCCACGGTGGCCGGGCCGGGCGGGTGCTGCCGATCGTCGGGGCGGTCAGCGCGCCGGACCACGCGCAGAGGCTTAACGGGCTGCGCGCTGTGCTCGACCAGCACTATCCCACGCTGACACTTGCCCCCGAAATCGAAGGTCGCGACCGCCATGAGGAGGTGGAGACGCAGCTGACCGCGCGGCTTGCCACTGATCCGGCCATCAGCGCGATCTACAGTATCGGCGCGGGCAATGCCGGCCTGATCCGGGTGCTGGAGCAGTGGCCCGGTGACCGTCCCCATCCGTTTGTCGTAGTGCATGAACTGGTGGCCCATACCCGCGCCGCGTTGGAGCGCGGGGTGATCGACCTAATCATCGACCAGCGCCCCGGCGATGAGATCGCGCTGGCGCTTGGCCGTCTGCGTGAGATCGCCGACCGCACGACCCCTACACGTGCCGCAGAGCCGGTCGTTCCGGCCCTCTACGTCCCCGAAAACCTGCCGCCTGCGACGGCGGCGTCTTTAGCGAAAGAGACCTGACATGTCCGACTTCTTTGGTGACATCGCGCCCGTTTCCTACAATCCCGACGCCGAGGGTCTGGCCTATCGGCATTACAACCCCGACGAGGTCGTGGCGGGCAAACGGATGGAGGATCATCTGCGGTTCGCGGTGGCCTATTGGCACAGCTTTGCATGGCCCGGCGGCGATCCGTTCGGCGGCCAGACCTTTGACCGGCCGTGGTGGGGCGATGACATGGCCGCCGCGCGGCTGAAGGCCGAAATCGCGTTCGAGATGTTCGAGATCCTCGGCGTGCCGTATTTCTGCTGGCACGACGCCGATATCCGCCCCGAAGGTGACAGCTTTGCCGCCAGCAAGCGCAACTTCGATGAGATCATCGACCTGTTCGCGGAGAAGCTCGACAGCTCGAAGGTGAAGCTGCTGTGGGGCACGGCGAACCTGTTTTCCCACCGTCGGTTCATGTCCGGCGCAGCGACCAACCCCGATCCGGACGTATTCGCGTGGTCAGCGGCGACAGTGAAAAACTGTCTCGACGCGACGCACCGTCTGGGCGGCCAGAATTACGTCCTGTGGGGCGGGCGCGAGGGCTATGAGACCCTGCTTAACACCGATCTGGGACAGGAACTGGACCATATGGGCCGCTTCCTGAACATGGTCGTCGATTACAAGCACAAGATCGGTTTTCAGGGCCAGATCCTGATCGAGCCAAAGCCGCAGGAGCCGACCAAGCATCAGTATGATTACGATGTCGCGACGGTCTATGGCTTCTTGCAGAAGTATGGGCTGGAAAAAGAGGTGAAGCTCAACATCGAGCAGGGGCACGCGATCCTTGCCGGGCATTCGTTCGAACATGAATTGGCGATGGCGCGGGAACTGGGGGTGCTGGGGTCCATCGACATGAACCGCAATGACTATCAGTCCGGCTGGGACACGGACCAGTTCCCCAACAATGTGCCCGAAGTGGCGCTGGCCTATTACGAGATCCTGAAAGCAGGCGGATTCGACAAGGGCGGCACCAATTTCGATTCCAAGCTGCGGCGCCAGTCCCTCGACCCGTCGGATCTGATCGAGGCGCATGTGGGGGCGATGGATATCTGCGCGCGCGGGCTGAAAGCCGCCGCACAGATGCTGGAGGACGACGCGCTGGAGGCTCCGCGCCGTGCCCGTTACGCCGGATGGGAGACCCCGGAGGCGCAGGCGATGCTGACCAGCGATCTGGAAACCATTGCCGCGCGTGTCGAGGCCGGCGAGGTCAACCCCGCGCCGCGTTCCGGCCAGCAGGAGAAACTCGAAAACATCGTCAGCCGCTACGTCTGAGCGGTAACGGTCCCCGCGCGCCCTCAGGCGGCGCGCGGGGTCGGGTGCGGCGGGGCGCGGCGTTTGTCAGCCGCACGCGATGCGGAGCCGCATGCCGCCCCGGTGGGGCCCGCTGCGATTGGCGGTGGCGCAAACCTGCGCGCTGCTTCTGCGTCACGTCTGAGCGGCGCTTTCGGCCTCTTGGGACATCGGCTAGAAGGAAGGAACCGCGCGGCGCCTGCTGGGGCGGTGCGTTACCCCCTGACCGACGGACAGAAGCGAACAGACCCGGCCGATGGACATCATCATCATCACCACCATCATCGCCGCGCTGTTTTTGGTGATCGGCGCGGCGGAGCCGCTGGCCGCACGGTTGCGGCTGCCTTACAGCGTGATCCTTGCTGTGCTGGGCAGTCTGATCGGTGCGGCGGCGATCTTTTTTCTGCGCACCGATCTGACCGATGCGCTGAACCCGGTGGCAGAGGCGATCCTTGCGTTGCCGATCCGGTCCAACGTGTTCTTGTATGTCTTTCTGCCGACATTGCTGTTTCAGGCCACGCTGGGGATGAACCTGCGCCGGATGATCGACGACTGGGTGCCGATCCTGACGCTGGCCGTTGTCGCCGTGGTCGTCGCCACATTGAGCGTGGGCTACGCGCTGAACCTTGTCAGCACATTGCCGCTGGCCGCCTGTCTGCTGATCGGCTCGATCGTGTCCACCACGGACCCGTCGGCGGTGGTCAGCATCTTCCGTTCGATTTCGGCGCCGCGTCGGTTGGCCCGGATCATCGAAGGCGAGAGCCTTTTGAACGACGCCGCCGCCATCGCGCTGTTCGGCCTGTTCATGGGGTATGTGATGCTGGGCGTGCCGGACCCGACGCTGAGCGACGCCTTTGCCAAGTTCCCCATGCTGATCGCCGGGGGGGCGGTGGCGGGGTGGCTTACGGCGCAGGCGGCGGTCTGGGTGATGGCGTTTTTTGCGCGGTATGAACGGGCGCAGATCACGGTCTCGGTCGCGGTGCCCTATCTGGCCTATATCGGCGCGGAACAGACCATCGGCGCCTCAGGTGTGATCGCGGTGGTCGCGGCGGGGCTCACGCTGAACCTTGCCGGGCCGGGGCGCTTGCCGCCGCAGGCGTGGACCAACCTGCGCGAGGTCTGGGATCTGCTGGCGCATTGGGCCGGGGCGTTGATCTTTATCCTTGCCGCGCTGCTGATCCCGCGCTTGCTGGACGATCTGCGGATTTCGGACGTGGCGCTGATCGGGGTTGTAGTGGTGGCCGCCGTCGCGGCGCGCGCGGCGATCCTGTTTGGCCTGTTGCCCCTGCTGACACTTGCCCGTGTGTCGCCGCATGTGGAGCGGCCCTACCGCGCCGCGATCCTGTGGGGCGGTCTGCGCGGTGCGGTCACACTGGCGCTGGCGCTGGCCGTGACCGAAAGCATCCGCGTCCCGTCCGAGACCAAGCGGCTGGTTGGTATCCTTGCCACCGGGTTTACGCTGTTCACGCTGCTGGTGCAGGGCACGACGCTACGCGCGGTGATCGGGCGGCTGGGGTTGGACCGGCTGTCGCCCATCGATGCGGCGCTGTCGCGGCAGGTCGTGGCCGTGGCCTTGCAGACGGTGCGCGAGGACGTTGCCAAGACGACCGGCAATTACGAATTGACCCATGACATCGTGCGGGCCGAGGCGAAGCGCTTTGGCCAGCGGCTCGACCGGGCCGTGAAATCCGCCGAAGAGGTGGCCGAGATCCTCGACCGGGACCGGGTTACGCTGGGGCTGATCGCGCTTGCCGGGGCGGAGCGTGACACCATTCTGGCCCGCCTGCGCGAACGCAGCGTGTCGGCGCGGCTGTCGGAACGGGCGTTGACCAATGCCGACCGGCTGATCGAGGCGACCCGCACCGGCGGGCGCAGCGGCTATTCCCGTGCCGGGCGGCGCGCGGTGGGGTATTCGCTGCCGTTCCGGGCGGCGGTGCTGCTGCATAACCGGCTGGGGCTGTCGCGGCCTTTGGCGCGGCTCACGGCTGACCGGTTCGAGCTGTTGCTGTCGCAGCGGTTGATCCTGCGCGATCTCGACAGCTTCATCGACGGGCGCATTCAGCGCATTCACGGGCGGCGCGTGGGCGATCTGCTGCGCGAATTGCTGGCCCGCCGGGTGCAAACCGTGGAAACCGCGCTGGAAGGGTTGCGCCTGCAATATCCCGGCTATGCCGAAGAGCTGGAGCGCCGGTTCATCCGCCGCACCGCCCTGCGGCTGGAGGAGCGCGAATATGCCAGCATGCGCGAGGATGGCCTGATCGGAGCCGAACTGCACATGGCGCTAACGACCGACATTGCCCGCCGTCGTGCCGCCGCCGAACAGCGTCCGCAACTGGACCTTGCCCTGCAGCGGGAGGAACTGGTGCGGCAGTTCCCGCTTTTCGCCGATCTCGACGAGGCGGTGCTGAAACGGCTGAGCCGCGGTCTGACCACCCGTTATGCGAACGCGGGCGAGGTGCTGTTGCACCGCAATTCGACCCCGAAAAGCGTGTTCTTCATCGCCTCGGGCGCGGTGGAATTGGAAAGCGCGGGCCAGACATGGCGCTTGGGCCGGGGGGAGATGTTCGGCCAGATGGCAATCCTGATGCAGCGTCCGCGCCGCACCGAAGGCCGCGCCATCGCGCCATCGACATTTCTGGTGCTGAACGAAGCCCGGTTCAGGCGGCTGCTGCGGCGCAGTCCAACGGTGCAGGAGGCTGTCCGCGCCAGCGCCGAAAAACGCGGATTGTCGATCGAGGGTCTGCTCGACGCATGACGCGCGGGCAGGGCGGGCGCTGCCGCCGCGCGCTGTCGCATCTTCATATTCCCTGCACGGTCGGGGCATAGTGACGGGCGATGATCTGGTCCCGCCTTACTCTTACCGGCAAGCTGCTGGCTGCCGTCGTGCTGCCCGTGCTGCTGGCCATTTTGCTGATGGCTGGTGCGGTGGGCTACAGCATGCGCGCGGGATTTGGCCAGTATCTGTTGGATACCGAGGTGACGGAGTTCCGCGATCTCGCCTCCACGCTGGCAACCCTGCCCGGCGCGGCGGAGGGCTGGCCCGCCCTGCGCGATCCTGCCGCGTGGCTGGCGACGGTCAAACGCTTTGGGCCGGGCGATGGTCTGCGCCCGCCGCCGGAGCATCGACGGTTCAATGGTGGGGCGCAGGAGGGCGCCGAGGGCGGCGGGCCGCGTCCCATGCCCTTCGAGCGGCACCTGCCACCCTATCCGATGCCACTGCCCGGAGGGCCGCTGCGCGGGCCGGATCGGCTTGCGCTGTTTTCGCCCGAGGGGCAGTTGCTGGCCGGGCACGAAGGCGGCCCCGACTGGGCGCAATTGCCCGTGACCGATGCCGAGGGCGAAACGCTGGCGATGCTGCGGCTCTATCCGCTGGGCGCGCCATCGACGGAGGCGGGGAAGCTTTTCATGAACCGGCAGTTGCGCGCGATTTCGGTGGCCGCGCTGATCGCATTGCTTGGGGCATCGACCGTGGCGTTTCTGACCGCCCGTCAATTTTTGCATCCGATCCATCGCATTGGCGCGCATGTGGCGCGGCTTGCGGCGGGGGATCTCTCGAGCCGGCTTGCCGCGGGGCGGCGGGACGAGTTAGGCCGGATGATGCGCGACCAGAACGCGCTGGCCCGCAGTCTGGAGGCCAGCCGCACGCGCGAACGACAATGGGTGTCCGATACATCCCATGAGTTGAAGACCCCGCTGGCGGTGCTGCGCGCAGAGGTGGAAGCGCTGCAGGATGGCATTCGCGCGGCCTCTCCCGAACGGTTAAACGCCATGCACGGCACGGTAATGCGCCTGTCGCGGTTGGTCGATGACCTGCGGCTGCTTGCCAGTGCGGATGAGGCCCGGCTGGAGCTGCATCACCGGCGTGTCGATCTGGCGGCGTTGACGCGGGACGCGGTGGAGGATGCGCGGCGCGCCGGGTTGCCCGACGGGCTCGACTTGCAGATCGACGCGCCGCAGGCGCTGATCGTGCGCGGCGATCCGGGACGGTTGCGGCAGGTGCTGGACAATCTGTTGGACAATGCGCGCCGCTATACGGATGTGCCGGGGCGGATCGTGGTGCGCTGCGTGGCGCAAGGGGCAGAGGTGGAGGTCACCGTTGCCGACAGCGCGCCCTGCCCGCCGGAGGCCAGCCTGCCTAGCCTGTTTGATCGCTTTGCCCGCGCCGACGTTTCGCGCTCGCGCGATCTGGGCGGCTCGGGACTGGGGCTGTCGATCTGTCGGTCGCTGGTCGCGGCGCAGGGCGGCACGATCGAGGTCGCCCCGTCAGACATGGGCGGTCTGCGCTTCTGCGTGCGGCTGCCGCTGAACAAGGATGAAACGAATGACTGAGACACTGCGCAAGATCCTCGTGGTCGAAGACGAGCACGCCTTGGCAGAGGTGCTGCGCGATTACCTGCTGGCCGCCGATATGGAGGTGGATTTGCGCCACGACGGCACCGGTGCAGTTCTGCAGGCGCTGTCGGAACGCTATGATCTGCTGGTGCTGGATCTGATGCTGCCGGGCACGGACGGGTTGTCGATCTGCCGCGAAATCCGCGCCGCGGGCAGTGACCTTCCGATCATCATGACCACCGCCCGCGTCGAGGAAATCGACCGCCTGTTGGGGCTGGAACTGGGGGCTGATGACTATCTGTGCAAACCCTATTCGCCCCGCGAACTGGTGGCGCGGATCAAGGCGGTGCTGCGGCGTCGTCCCGCGCTTGCCCCGACGGAGAGCGCGCAGGGCCAGCGGCTTTCGCTCGATCTGGAGGCATGGCGCGCCCGGGTTGACGGCGTGCGTCTCGACCTGACCCGCCGCGAATTTTCGCTGCTTGCGACCCTTGCCGCCCGCCCGGGTAAGGTCATGTCGCGCGACCAATTGCTGGATCTCGCCTTCCCTGAGGACAGCGAAATCTACGACCGCACCATCGACAGCCATGTCCGCAACATCCGACGCAAGATCGCGTCGGTGTCGGATCTCGATCCGATCCGCTCGGTCTATGGCGTGGGCTACGCGTTCGAACTGCCTGACACCTGAAGGCCACGGTCGGCGGAACTTCTGCGGCTGCATGTTCGGTCCATATTGGCTCCAACGCCGGTGCTTGGGGATCTGTCACAGGGGGCGCGCGCATGTCTGATGCGCGTGATCCTTAGGAGACAGCCGATGACATCCTCCGTCAAAATCAAGACCGCTCAATTCATGGCCGTGATCGCGGGCAGCGTGATGGCGCTGACGCTGGCAGTGGTGCCGATCCACGCGCTGGAGGCCACCGGCGCAGCGCAGGGCGACGCTTCGGCCCAGATCCTGCAACTGGCGCAGGCGAAACCGACGGGCAAACAGGCGAAGCCGTCGGGCAAACGCCCCCCGCGCGAGGCGGTAGAAGCCTGTGAGGGCCGCGCCGCCGGTGATGCGTGCAGCTTCGAATTGCCTGACGGCAAGACCGAGGCAGGCACCTGTCGCGCACCCGACGCCAAGGCCCCCGCCGCCTGCGCCCCGGCGAAAGCGCCCAAGGGCTAAGCCTGCGTGACCAGCGACAGGTGGGGGAGGGACGGGCGGTGCCGGTCCCTTCCGCGGCGCAGATCAGGGGGTGCCTCATGACAACGTTCACGCAATCGCGCGGCGAGCTTACGCGGCGCGGCGTTCTGCTGGGCGCGACGGCCTTGGGGCTTGCCGGGTGCGGCACCGCGCCGGATGGGCTGGCCACCAAATCGCTGCGCGCCGGGCCATCGCCCGTCACCCGCTACCGGCTGCCGGTCACGGCGGATCTGGCCGCGTGGGATCGCCATATTCCGGCGCGGACGCGGGCCGGTCGGCCGCAGATCCTTGCGCTGTCGGGCGGGGGCGAAGACGGGGCGTTCGGGGCCGGGGCGCTCACGGGCTGGAGCGCGACGGGCAAGCGGCCCGAATTCGATATCGTCACCGGCATTTCGACCGGGGCGCTGATCGCGCCTTTCGCCTTTCTCGGCGCAGATCATGACCCGGTGTTGCGCGACATCTTCCTGACCCATGACGCAGATGATCTGATGCAGGCGCGCACGCTCAGCGTGATCTATTCCAACGCGCTCTACGACACCGCGCCGCTTGCGGCCCTGATCGAAAGCTATACCCCGCCCGCGCTGTTGCGCGACATCGCCGCGCGGCATGACACCGGCGCGCGGCTGTTCGTGGTGACGACCGTGCTGGAAAGCGGGCAGGGCGTGGTGTGGGACATGGGCGAGATTGCCCGCGACGGTCAGATCGCGCTGTTTCGCGCGGTGCTGCGCGCCTCGGCGGCGATACCGGGGTTGTTCCCGCCCGTAGGCATCGCGGCGGAGCGGGGCGGCGTGAGCTACGGTGAAACCCATGTGGATGGCGGCATCACCATGCCGTTCCTCGCTTTGCCCCCCGCTGCGCAATCCTCCGCGCGGGCCTACGCGCCCGGCGGGCATCTGCATGTCATCGTCAACAACACGTTGGAGCCTGAGCCGCAGATGGCGCGGCGTTCGGCGCTTGGCGTGTCGCAGCAGGCGCTGACGGCGATGGTGCGGTCAGGCTCCGCCGCCGCGCTGCGCACCGCGCGGATCGTGGCGCGGCAGAACGGGCTGGCGGTGTCCACCGCATCGGTCGGAACCGAGGTGGGCTCGACATGGGATGCGTCCAACAGGTTCGCGCCCGACTACATGCGGCGGCTGTTCGATCACGGCTATGACCGCGCGCGGTCGGACAGGCTGTGGCGCTGACCGACCGCGCGGGGGTGCCTGTCCCGCGTCAGGCGGGTTTGGGCGTGAAGGTCTGCCGCAGAATGTTCTTTTGCACCTTGCCCATCGTGTTGCGGGGCAACTCTTCGACGATGTGGATCGCGCGGGGATGCTTGAACCGGGCCAGTTCGGGGCGGATGCGGTCCAGCAGCGCTTCGGGGTCGGGTGTGGTGCCGGGAGCGGGCACGACGGCGGCCAGAACGGCCTCGCCGAAATCCGCGTCAGGCACACCGATCACGGCGGATTCGTTTACCTCCGGCAGGCTGTCGAGCAGCACCTCGATTTCCTTGGGGTAGATATTGTAGCCGCCGGAAATGATCAGATCCTTCTGCCGCCCGACGATGGCGACATAGCCCTGCGCATCGATCTGCCCCAGATCGCCGGTGATGAAGAAGCCGTTGTCGCGCAGCTCCTCGGCGGTTTTCTCCGGCATCCGCCAATAGCCTTTGAACACGTTTGGTCCGCGCACCTCGATCATGCCGATATCGCCCTCGGGCAGCGTGGCGCCGGTCTGCGGATCGGTGATGCGCAGGTCCACCCCCGGCAGGGGGAAGCCCACGGTGCCCGCGCGCCGCTCGCCGTCATAGGGGTTCGAGACGTTCATGTTGGTTTCGGTCATGCCATAGCGTTCCAGAATGCGGTGGCCGGTGCGGGCCTCGAACGCTTCGTGGGTTTCGGCAAGCAGCGGCGCGGAGCCGGACACGAACAGCCGCATATGCGCGACGAGATCACGGGTGAACCGCGCGTCGGCGAGCAGGCGGGTGTAGAAGGTGGGCACGCCCATCAGGACCGTGGCGCGGGGCAGGTCGTCGATGATCGCGTCCAGCTTGAACCCCGGATGGAACAGCATCGCCGCCCCCGACAGCGCGCAGACGTTGACCGCCACGAACAGCCCGTGGGTGTGAAAGATCGGCAGCGCATGCAGCAACGTGTCCCGCTCGCTGAACCGCCACAGATCGGCCAGCGCCTGCGCATTGGACAGCAGGTTGTCATGGGTCAGCATCGCGCCCTTGGACCGGCCCGTGGTGCCGGAGGTATAGAGGATCGCGGCCAGATCGTCGGGCCCGCACGACAGCGGCGTGTGCTCGGCGGCGGCCTCTGCGGCGCGGTCGGTCAGGCTGCCCGCGCCTTGGGCATCAAGCGTCAGCAGGGTGGCGCCATGGGGCAGGATGGCGTGCAGCGCGTCGGCCTGCGCCGGATCGCAAACCACCAGCCCCGGCTCCGCATCCTGCAGGAAGTAATCAAGCTCCGACACGGTGTAGCCGGTGTTGAGCGGCAACAGAACCAGCCCGCTGCGCAGACAGGCGGCGTAGATCGCCAGCGCCGGCACGGATTTGCCCACCTGCACCGCGACGCGATCGCCCTTTTGCAACTTCAGCTCGGCAAAGACATTGGCCATCCGCGCCGACAGCGTCAGGAATTCCGCATGGCTCATCGTGGCGCCGCCGGGGGTGGTGACGAACGGCGTGTCGCTGCCGGAATGGCGGCCGAAGAGCGGATCGAAAAGATGGTTGGTCATGATGGTGTCCCTAGCTCCTCGACAGGGTGTGGGTCTTCAGAAGGTTGGCCAGCGGGCGCGCATGGGCAACCGTGCCGCTGGTGGAGTAGCCTTCGATATTGCGGTCGATCTGATTGAGGTCGTAGAGGTAATTCACCATCGCGCCGCAGGATTGCCGCAGCCCGTTGGGGGATATGTCGGCCCCGGCGTGAACCTCGTGCAGCAGCGCGCCGTTGCCCAGATGGAACCGGGCCACCGGGTCGAGCGGACCGCCACGCGGATGCTTTGCTGCGATCAGATAATGCGCCACCTGCGCGCGCAGGGTGCGCGCCGCCGCGGGATCGTCGCTGGTGTCGTCCAATGCGCTGCGCAATGTCCGGGCTTCCTCCTCGGGCAGGTCCTCCAGCGCGGTTTCGGCCCAGCGGCGGAACCCCGGCACCGGCGACAGGGTGACAAAGGTCGTCAGGCCCGGCATCGCCGCTTTCAGATCCTCCACCACCTGTTTGATGAGCGAGTTCCCAAAGGAAATCCCGCGCAGACCCTTCTGACAGTTGGAGATCGAATAGAACACCGCCGTGTTGATCTGGCGCGCGGGCAGGGCAGGGCGGTCTTCGGCCAGAACGGCCTGAATATTGCCTGCAATCCCGTCCGTCAGCGCGACCTCGACAAAGATCAGCGGCTCCTCCGGCATTGCGGGGTGAAAATAGGCGTAGCAGCGACGATCCTCGGGCAGCAGGCGGCGGCGCAGGTCGTCCCAGCTGTCGATGGCGTGGACGGCCTCATAGGCGATGATCTTTTCAAGAATGCTGGCGGGCGAATCCCAGTTGATCCGGCGCAGCACCAGAAAGCCCTGATTGAACCATGACCGGAACAGGTGCAGAAAATCGTGGTCGATCACAGCCAGCCGGGGGGCGTCCTTCATAGCTGTCAGCAGATCGCAGCGCATGGCGACCAGATCGGCGGTGGCGCCCGGCACCCGGTTCAACCGGCGGAACAGTTCTTGGCGCCGGGGCTCGGCGCAGGCTGTCAGCGCGGCCAGCACATCGGGATCGCGGTCGCGTGTGTAATCCGCGACAAGCTGCGTCAGCCGGTCCCCGTCGATGTCGTAATGATCGGCGAGCATGTCAAAGAACGCGCGCTTCGCGGCGGGCTCCATGTCACGGTATTTCGCCAGCAGGGCGCGCGACATCTTGTTGGAAGATACATCGCCCAGATCGGTCAGCAGCAGGTCGCACAATTCCCGTGCGGAACGGGTATCGGTGGCGCGGCCATCGGCGCGATTGCGCTGGGTGATCGTGGCCAGCAGATCGGTGAGGTAGGTGGATTGGATAAGCTGCATCGTCGTCTTTCCGTGTCAGCGCGCGCAGGGAGGACTAGGCGAAAGGCCGATCAGGACGCGGTCGCATGCCCGGTGGATAGGCCCACATTGACCGTCAGCGACCCTTCGTTGACCATCCAGCGGCGCAAGGTGTAGTGGCGCGCGCCTGCCGCATGCATCGGATCGGCATCCGCCAGCGCGCGCGCATCGTCGAGCGACGCGGCGCGATAAATGATGAGCCCGGCCCCCTCGACGCGCGTGCCGCTTGCATCCGACATTGGCCCGGCAAGGAACAAGTGTCCCGCGGTTTCCAACTGTCGCTGATAGTCCAGATGATTGGGCAGATGCGCGGCGAGGTCGGGGCCGTCCTCCGTGGGCGTGGACATCACCA
Organism: Pacificitalea manganoxidans; assembly: GCF_002504165.1. Lineage (GTDB taxonomy): Bacteria > Pseudomonadota > Alphaproteobacteria > Rhodobacterales > Rhodobacteraceae > Pacificitalea > Pacificitalea manganoxidans. The sequence continues at coordinate 54,015 of NZ_CP021407.1, read as the reverse complement.
CGAACAATTCCAGCGCCAGCGCACCGCGAGATCTGGCCGTTTCGCGGTAGGTTGACCAATCCGGCATTTTTCTACTCCAAAATATCGATATTTATTGACGTATACATTTTTTATCGTCAAAAGAAAGGAAATATTGAGAGGAGAAGCCATGAAACTTCTGGTTGGGACGGTCGGGCAAACGCGGGCAGTGTTCCGTGTGGATGCGGCCGGCGCCGTTAACCTTACGCAGGCCATTCCGGCAATCGGAACGGACCTTGCGGCGCTGATCGCCTCGCCGGAGTTGTTGGCTCAGGCGGGTGATGTGACGGGCGATGCCGTCGCGGTGGCGGATATCACGCCCGCTCTGCCGGTCGAAGCGCCGGGCAAGATCCTGTGCCTTGGGCTCAACTACATCGAACACATCAAAGAAGGCGGCTACGACATCCCCGATTACCCGGCGATGTTCATGCGCACGCGCCAGTCGATCATGGCTGCCGGTGCCCCGCTGATCCGACCCAGCTGTTCGGAGAAGCTCGACTACGAGGCGGAGTTGATGCTGATCGTGGGCAAGGGCGGGCGTCATATCTCGAAAGAGGACGCGCTCGATCACGTCTTTGGCTACACCGTGTTCAACGATGGCTCGGTCCGCGATTATCAGCGCAAGACCCATCAGTGGACGCCGGGCAAGAACTTCGATCAGACCGGCGCCATCGGCCCCTATGTGATGACGCCCGACAGCCTGCCCGAAGGCGCGACGGGGCTGAAGATCGAAAGCCGCGTGGGCGACGAGATCCTGCAAAGCTCGAACACCTCCAACATGATCTGGGGCGTCGCCGATACCATCGCCATCATGTCGGAATTCACGACGCTGGAACCCGGTGACCTGATCGCGCTTGGCACCCCGCCGGGTGTGGGCCACGCCAAGAAACCCGAACCCCGCTGGCTGCGTCCGGGCGAGGTGGTCGAGATCGAGATCGAAGGTATCGGCATCTGTGCCAGCCCGATCCTCGACGAGGCCGATCTGGCGAAAGCGGCGGAATGACGGTCGCGGTCGATGCCCGGTCCCGCGCGCAGGAGGCCGTTCGGTCCCTGCGCGGGCGGCTCAGCCGATTGGATGACGATTCTATCGACCTGATCCTGCGCGATGCCCGTTCGCATTACGCGTGGTCGGATCAGCCGGTGCCGGACGCGCTGCTGCGCGAATTGCACGAGATCACCATCTCCGGCCCGACCAGCATGAATACGCTGCCCGCGCGGTTTGTTCATGTCCGCAGCGTGGAGGCCAAGACCCGTCTGGCCCGCGCGTTGAAGGACAAGAACATCGACAAGATGATGTCCGCCCCGGTGACGACCATCATCGCCTATGACCCAGCGTTCTGGACCCGCCTGCCGGAGACCTTCCCCCACGAAGATCGTCGGCACCTGTTCCGCGACAAGCCGGAGCATTGCGACCTGACGGCCCTGCGCAATTCATCGCTGCAAGGCGCGTATTTCATGATCGGGGCGCGGGCGCTCGGGCTTGATGTGGGCGCGATGTCGGGTTTCTCGAACGAGATCGTGGACCGCGAATTCTTTGCCGAGAACGGCTGGAAATCGAACTTCCTGTGCAACCTTGGATACGGTGACGAGAGCGCGCTGTTCGGCAAGTTGCCGCGCCTTCGTTTCGACGAGGTTTGCCAGGTGATCTGACGGCCCGGCGCTAGAGGAGAGGCGCCCGGCCCATTCAATGCCGCGACCCGTGCAGACCGGGCCGGTCACGCGCGCCGCACCGGCGCACCATCAGGGAGGATAAACCATGTTCTACGACGATATGACCCGAGGGACGAAATTGGGCGCCGGTCTGATCGGCAGCCTGATCGCCGGGCTTGCGGCCACGACCCCCGCGCTGGCGCAGGAAACCATTCGCATCAACGTGCTGGACGGCTACCCGGCGCGGGCGATGTGGGTGCAGGAATTCACCGAATTCTTCATCCCCGAAGTCGACAAGCGGCTCGCCGAAACCGGCGCCTACCAGATCGAATGGAACGAAAGCTACGGCGGCACGGTGGTCAAGCCGGGCGGCGTGCTGGAAGGTCTGCAGCTGGGTCTGGGGGATCTGGGGATCGTCACGACCATTTTCCACAGCTCGAAACTGCCCAGTCAGGCAATCGCTGCGGTGACGCCCTTCGTGTCTTCCGATGCCCGTGCAACCGCGCGCGCTGTGGACGAGATCGCGCATGAGTTCCCGACCATGCAGGAAGAATTCGCAGCCCAGAACCAAGTTTACCTGACCACGGGTGTCGTGCTCGACACATATCAGCTGTTCTCGGCCGAGAAGGTGGAAACTGTTTCCGATCTGGAAGGCGCGAAGATCGCAGGCGCCGGCATGAACCTTCGCTATGTCGAGGGGATCGAGGGCGCGGCAGGCGTGCGCGGCGGGCTGACCGATTTCTACAACATGCTGCAAACCGGGCTCGTGAACCACGCGATGCTGTGGCCCGAAGCGGCGGAGACGTTCAAGATTTCCGAAGTTGCCCCCTTCATGCTGGCGGTTGATCTGGGCGCGGTGAACACCAAAACGCTGTCGGCCAATGCCGATTTCTGGAACGGTCTGCCCGAAGAAGTCCAAGGCGTCATCGAAGAGGTGGCCGTCGCCTATCGTGACCGTCTGGCCGACATCGCGATGGACCGTGCCGCCGAAGCACGTCAGGCGTTCACCGACGCGGGCGGCACCATTGTCGAAATGAGCGCCGAACAGCGCACGGCCTGGGCCAATTCCATGCCCGATATCGCGGCTGAATGGGCGGCGGAGCTGGACAATGCGGGCAAGCCCGGTTCGGACATGCTGCGGGCTTATCTCGATAAGCAGACCGCCGGCTCCGAGGCGCTGCGCGACTGGACTGCGGGCCTGCCCCAGTGACGCCAGAACACGGCCAAGGCAGCGCGCCGGTAGCGACAGGCTACCGGCGTCTGCACGGCGCGGCGTGGCGGCTGGTCCGTGGCATCGCGCTGGGGGCCAATGCCACCGGAACGCTGATGGTGCTCGCTCTTGTGATCGTGGTGAACTACGACATGCTGGCGCGCACGCTGGCCAACCGACCCCTGCACGGCGCCATCGAACTGGTGCAATTCGCGATGGTGCTCATCGTGTTCCTGCAACTGCCTGACGTGATCCGCGCAGGTCGGTTGACCCGGTCTGACGGGTTTCTGGGAATGCTGGCGATCACCGCACCGCGCGTCGCGGCGCTGTTGCAGCGCGCGATTGATCTTCTGTCCTTTGTCATCATGGCGTTGATCGCCGTGGCGACCTACCCGCTCTTCGTCGAGATGTGGCACACGCAGGATTACTTCGGCATCCCCGGCGTCTTTACCGCGCCTTGGTGGCCGATCCGGCTGACCGTGCTTGCCAGTTCGATCCTCTGCGCGACGATCTTCGTGCTGAAAGTCCTGAAGCCCGGAAAGGTGACCGATCTATGAGTCCGCTTGAAATCGGCGCTATTTCTGTCGCGGCCATCGTGCTGCTGATCTATCTGGGCGTCTACATTCCGATTGCGCTGACCGCCGTGTCGTTCGTGTCGATCTGGCTGATGCGCGACAACTTCACGCTGGCGCTGAACCTGCTGAAGATCGCGGTCAGCGACAGTGCGATGGAATATCCCTTTGCCACGATCCCGCTGTTCAGTTTCATGGGGCTGGTGGTGTCAAAGGCCGGGCTTGGCAGTGACATCTACGCAGTGATGAGCGCGGCGTTCCGCCGGGTGCTGGGCGGGATTGGCATGGCCACCGTTGGCGCGAACGCGGCCTTTGCCGCCGTGACCGGCAGTTCCATCGCGTCGGCGTCGGTCTTCTCCAAGGTCGCGGTGCCTGAGATGCTGCGCTACGACTACAATCCTCGGTTTGCCGTGGGCGTGGTGGCGGGCTCCTCCGTGCTGGGCATGATCATTCCGCCCTCCGCGATGCTGATCATCTATTCCTTCGTGGCCGAGCAATCGGTGGGCGAGATGTTCATGGCCGGTGTCATTCCGGGCCTGATGCTGGCTGGTGCCTATATCGGGACGATCTGGCTGATGGGCCGCTTTACGCCCGGCTTCGTCGGGGGGCGCCCGGCCGAGGATTACGTTCCGCTGGCATGGGGCGAAATTGCGAACCGCACGCTTCCGATGCTCATCCTGATCGCCACGGTGATCGGGGGCATCTATCTGGGCTGGATGACTCCGGTCGAGGCGGGTGCAGCCGGTGCGGCGCTTGGTCTGCTGATCGCGGCGCTGCGGCGGACGATCACGCTGCGCGGTCTGTGGGATACGCTGATCGAGACCGGCCATATCACCGCCGCGATCCTGTTTCTCATCACCGCCGCATCGATCTACAGCCGGATGTTGGGCCTTGCTGGCCTGCCCAATGAGCTGGAGCGCATGCTGGCGGCGTCGGATTTCAACTTCGTCGTCATCATGGTGCTTTATGTGATCCTGATGCTGTTCCTCGGCACGATCCTCGATACGTCGTCGATCATCCTGATCGTGGTGCCGCTGTTCCTGCCGTTGATCGAGCTGATGGACATGAGCCTTGTCTGGTTCGGTATCATCACCGTGGTCGGCGCTGAGATCGGCCTGCTGACCCCGCCGCTTGGCATTTCGTGTTTCGTCATCAAGGCGACGCTCGACGATCCGCGCATCACCCTGAAAGACGTGTTCCTTGGCGCATTGCCCTTTGCGGCGGTGATGCTGGCGGTGCTCGTCGTGCTGATCGCTTTTCCCTCCCTTTCGTTAGCCCTTCTGTAAGGAGCCACACATGCGCAATGTGACCCCCGAAAATATCTCTGATGTCTTTGCAGGCTATTTCGGAGCCGACAGCGACCCCCGCTTCAAGGAGGTGATGTGCGCGCTGGCCCGTCACCTGCACGCCTTCACCCGTGAGGTCGGCCTGACCCATGACGAATGGCGCGCCGGTCTGAAGGCGCTGGAATGGGCGGGCGAGATCACCACGCCTGAGCGCAACGAGTTCGTGCTGCTGTCCGACGTGCTGGGCCTGTCGTCGCTGGTCGATATGACCAATTCCCACCCCGAAGCGACCAGTTCCAGTGTGCTTGGCCCGTTCCATGTCTCTGACGCGCCGCCGATCCCGATCGGGGCGGATCTGAAACGTGATTTCGAGGGCGAGGTTCTGGTCGTGCAGGGGCAGGTTCGCGATCTCGATGGCACGCCGATCCCGGGCGCAAAGCTCGATATCTGGCAGACCGCGCCCAACGGGCTTTACTCCAGCCAAGACCCCGATCAGGACATCATGTCGTTCCACGGGCTGATGACGGCGGATGAAGAAGGGCGCTATGCCTTCACGACGGTCCGTCCCGTCAGCTATACGGTACCCGTCGACGGCCCTGTCGGGCAGATCCTGAATGCGGCGGGGCGGCACCCGTGGCGGCCCTCGCATCTGCATTTCATCATCACCGCCGATGGCTACCGCGAACTGGTGACCGAGGTTTTCCCCGACGACGATCCCTATCTCGACCAAGACACCGTGTTCGGTGTGCGCGAGGATCTGGTGATGCATTACAGCGCCCAGCCTGCAGGCACGTTCCCCGCCGGGCTGGAATTGTCCGGTCAGGTGGACGAGCCGTGGTCGCGCGTCGATTTCGACTTCAAGCTGGTGCGCCGCTGACCTCATCGGCGCGGCGGGGGGTATGCCTCTGCCGCGCCAAGCACCACCTGCGGCGGCTTACGCCCCGGTTGTTTCGGCTGCGTCGTGAAGAAAGGTGCCGGTCTGCTGGTAATGGCTCAGCAGTCGCTCCGCCGCCAGATCGGCATTACGCGCGACAGCAGCCTCCACGATTTCGCGGTGTTCGCGCGGCACGTCGCGGGCACCGTAATTGCGCGACCGTCCGGCCAGATACCGATACCGGACGTTCAGATCGTAAAGCTGGCTGCAATAGCCCAGCAGGATCGGGGATTTGCAGCGCGCCAGCAGCGTCATGTGAAAGACCTTGTGATGGTCTTCGAACGCGGCGACATCATCCCCGACCACCCGTGCCATGCGATGATGGGCCAGAACGACTTCATCCTCCCAAGCCTCATCAGCCGAGGCGATGGATTCCCGCAGGGCCATTTCCTCCAGCGCGCAGCGCAGGCCGAGGATCTCGGCGAAGTTTTCCCGACTGACCGCCGCCGTGCGGAAGCCGCGCTGATCCAGACGCTCGACCAGCTTGTCGGATACCAGCAGTGTCAGGGCCTCGCGGATCGGGGAGGCACCGGTCTGGATACGCTCCTTCAGCCGCTCGATCTTTAGCTTTTCACCCGGGGCCAGTTCGCCCGTGATGATCATCCGGCGAATTGCCTGATAGGTGGTCTGCGTGGCCGAAATGACCTGCGACTGGGTGGGGCTGATATCAGGGTCCGGGGTGTTCATGACGGTGTCATATCCGCAGTTCCACGAAAGACAAAGCGCATTGCGCGTGCGGCGTGGCGCTAAGAGGGGCGCTGTGGCCAACCTGTGCGGCCATCGTCGGGGTCGGCGTGACGAGCCGCAGAAATTGGGTCATGTGTCATCCTCGTTCAGGACACAATAACACCGATAATCGATGCATGGGAATATAAATATCGATATTATCGACAGGCTCAGCAGTCAGCGCCCGTCTGCTCGACCCGACCCGCCTGCAGTCCGCGCCGCAGCGCGCGGGACAGCGCGTCGATTCCGGCGGTGAGCAGGCCGGTCGCGATCAGCAACACGACCGCCCGGTCAAGCCGCAATTCGGCGACCGCGCTATCGATGTAGAAGCCCAAGGTCGCGATCCCAAGCAAGCCCATTACGGCGGTTTCGCGCAGGATGATCTCCCACCGATAGAGGCACAGTGCAAGGAACGGTCCCGACAGGCGCGGCACCAGTTCCCAGCCCCATAGGGTAACCCCCCGTGGGGCATCGCGGCGCAGATCAGGCAGCAGGCTTTCGCCGTGACGGCCCAGCAGATGCGCGATGATCGCGCCGTTATGCAGCGCCAGCGCAAGGATCGCAGGCAGCATCGACGGGCCAAAGACCTGCAAAAACAGATAGGCCAGCATGTATTCGGGGAAGCTGCGGATGACGATCAGCAAGGCGTGCCCCGGCACCGTGGACAGCCGCCCGACGACCCGCCCCACGATCAGCCCGAACCCGGCAAAGGCCAGCGCCCCCGTGAGCACCAGCGCGATCTGCGCGACCAGAAGCGTCGCCAGCAGGCCGGGGGCGATCTCGGTCGTGGTCAGATCGCCCAGCCATGCCAGCAGCGCGGTGCCGTCCCAGCCATCCCGCAGCGGTGCGGGCACGATGTCGTGGGTGAAGAACCGCGCGAATGCCCCGCTGCCCATCGGCGGGGTTCGGATCAGGGCCAGTGTTACGGTGGACGCAATCAGCCATACCGGCACCAGAAGCGGCCGCGCCCAAAGCCGCATCGTCGCCACCAGCGCGACATAGCAGATCATGATCGCACTCGCTGCGCCGTAATCCCCCAACCGGAAAAAGCTGTCGAGCTGAAAGCCGAGCGTTGGCAGCCCGATGAAGCCCAGAACCGCGCTGGATCGCATGCCGCATTCGAGCCGGTACAGCGTGTAGGCTTTCATCGGGGCCAGTGCGAGCGGCGCGCGGGCGTAGACGAACCGCGACAGGGCGCCCACTCTGGGGGGCAGCACGGCGGAGGGGCGTTGATCGACCTCGTCGAGTTGCTCGGAGAAAACCTTGGCAAAGATCCCGGCATAGGGCAGGGCGATGGCCAGAACGCCGGTGATGGGCGCAAGGCCCAGAACCTGCATCAGCATCAGCGCCCAGAACAGTTCATGCACCGAGCGCAGCGCGATGCAGGGCATGCGCACCGCGCGCAGATGGTAGAAGGGCGCCATCGCCAGCCCCGCCGTAGCGCCCAGCCCGACACCGGCCATCGCAAAGGCCAGCGTCAGCCAGATCGCGCGCCCGATCTGTTCCACTGCCGCGAAATCCGGGCGCAGGAAGCCGCCCAGCATCCGGGCAAGCGCCGCCTGCGGATCGTGCCCGGCAAGGCTCAGATCCGCCAAGGGCAGCGCCAGCATAGCCAACCCGACAAAGATCAGGACGATCCGCGGGCGGCTGAGGTCAGCGCGCATAGAGGGCAGTGATCTGGGCATCATCGACCGTTTCCGCGGGCGCGTCGAACACGATGCGATTGCGGTTCAGGCCAACCAGCCGGGTGGCGTAGCTGCGGGCAAGGGCCACGTCATGCAGCGCCAGCACGGCGGTGTCGAACCTGAAGCGCGCCTGCTTCAACAGGGCCTCGGCCTGCGTTTCGTCCACGGCGGACACCGGCTCATCCCCGATCAACACCGTGCCGCCACGCCACCATGCCCGGCCAAGCGCCACGCGCTGCCGCTGACCGCCGGACAGTCCGGCGACCTTGCGGTCGATCACATCCGCCAGCCCCAGATCGGCCAGAACGGCAGCGATGCCCACGCGGTCGCCGGGGCGCACATGCAGCAGGCTGGTCAGGTTGTAGACGGCCCCGTGATCGTCGAGCCGCCCCATCACCACGTTGCGCAGCACCGAAAGCTGCGGCACCAGAGCGTGATCCTGCGGCACCAGAGCGACCCGGTTCTGGGGCACCAGCCGGTCATAGACGGCGTTGAGCAGCGTGGACTTGCCCGCGCCGCTGCGGCCAAGCAGCACCACCCGTTCACCGGGAGCAAGCGCGAAGCTCACCTCCGACAGAACGGTGCTGCGCCCATAGCCCAGCGTTTCGCGGTGCAGCGCGACAAGGGTCATTCGATCAGGCCAAGCTCCGTCGCGGTGGCCTCGATCGGGTCGAAATCAGCGTTCTGGGCGGGAATGAACGCCTCGCGCGGGAAGGCGGCGAGCAGTTCGGGATCGTCCATGCCGATCAGCGCCGCCTGCACCCGGTCCGCGAAGCCTTCGCCAAAGCGCGCATCCACATCGCCGCGAATGGTCCAGTTGTAGTCGGGGTAGGGCGGGGTCTGCCAGATCACGCGGGCGGTCTCGACCTCGGGCGCGCCTTCGGCCACGGCCTTGTCATAGACGGCGAAGTTCAGCGCGCCCAGTTGCCACGCGCCAGAAGCGACCAGCCGCAGGGTCTGGCTGTGATCGCCGGAAAACCCGACGCGGGAGAAAAACGCCTCGGGCGCTTCGCCCGTCTCCTGACGGATATGGTATTCGGGCATCAGCCGCCCGGAGGTGGAGGTTTTCGCCCCAAAGGTGAAGCTCATGCCAGCGGCCTCGACCGGGAAGCTGTCGGACGGTTCAAGCCCGGTTTCGGTGTTGGCGATGAAGTAGCTGACGAAGATCGGGTCTTCTTTGCCCTGCGCGATGGCGCGGGAGCCGGGGGTGCTGAGCCGGGCCTGCACGCCGGTCAGCCCGCCGAACCATGCCAGTTGAATCTGGTCATTGCGGAACGCGGTGACGGAAGCGGCGTAGCTTTTGACCGGCAGAAATTCCACATCGACGCCCAGTTCGCCCTCCAGATACTCCGCGACCTTTGAAAACCGGCTGACAAGGCGGGTTTCGTCCTCGTCAGGGATGGCGGAGAAATAGAGCGTCTGCGCGCTGGCCAGCGATGTGGTGGTCAGCAGCGCCGTCAGCGCGGCGGTCAGCAGGGTCGGCATAGGGCAGGCTCCGTTTTCGGTCAGGGGCAAGGGCCGGGTCGGGGCAGGTCTGCTGCGCGCGCCCGGCCTGCGACAAGGGCATGTATGGGCGCGTGAGTCGCAGATGCAGCCGCCGGTGTGAAGGGGTTTGGCACACCCGGAGCGCTGGAAATCGTCGCTTGTGCGTGGACTGCGCGCTTTGCATGCTGCGCGCGACAGGCAGGGAGGCCATTACATGCCACATCGTGACAGGGCAGCGGCGCTTGCCGCCGCGACCCCGACGCCGGGGTTTTTTGACGGGTTCGAGGAGCGTTCGGCCCCTTTGCCCGACGGGGGCCAGATCTTCTGCCGGATCGGGGGCGAGGGGCCGCCGTTGCTGCTGTTGCATGGCTATCCGCAGACCAGCGCCATGTGGCACGCGATCGCGCCCGACCTTGCCCGGCACTACACGGTGATCTGCGCCGATCTGCGCGGCTATGGGCGTTCGCACAAACCGGCGGGGGGTGGCGATCACGCGGCCTATTCCAAACGGTCAATGGCGCAGGATATGGCTACGTTGATGACGGTCCTCGGTCATGACCGGTTCCGCATTCTGGCGCATGACCGCGGTGCGCGCGTGGCGCATCGGTTGGCGGCGGATCATGCGGACAGGGTGCTGGGGCTGGCGATCCTCGACATTGCGCCGACGCGGGAGATGTATCGCCACACCCGGACCCCGTTTGCGCGCCGCTACTGGCATTGGTTCTGGCTGGTGCAGCCTGCGCCCTTTCCGGAAACCATGATCGGGCGCGACCCTGATTGGTTCTGGCTGGAGAAATGCGACACGGCTCCGGCTGGGCTGGGCCCGTTTTGCCAGCAGGCCCTGCGTGAATATCTGGAGTATTTCAACGACCCCGCCGCGATCCATGCCTCTTGCGAGGATTATCGCGCTGCCATCGGCATCGACCTTGCCCATGACGACGCCGATGCGGGGCGCAAACTGCCGATGCCGGTGTTGGCGCTATGGGGCGCCGATGGGGCCATCGAAGAATTCTTCGATTGCGTTGCCCTGTGGCGGGAACGGGCAGAACAGGTGAGCGGTCGGGCCCTGCCCGGTGGGCATTATCTGGCCGAAGAATGCCCCGATGCGGTCCTGCGCGAGGTCATCCCGTTTCTGGCCTCACTGACCGACAGTTGAGGCATTGACGCGCGGGCCGGCTGCCTCCGGCCCGCGCGGGGGTCCGTGGGGTGTCAGGCGGCGAGGTAGTCGGCGACGACACCATCAAAGGCGCGGCGACCTTCTTCGTCCATGCGCGCCAGCAGCGCCTCGTTCACCCACGGACCGACCGTGCGGTCCCATGCGGGACGCGCGCGCAGGCGGGCCCACCATTCGGTCATTTCCGGCAGGTCGGACCAGAGCGTCGACAGCCCGACGCATTCGCTGCGGTAGACATAGGCGGCGACGGCAATATCGGCGAGCGAGAACTCCGCCCCCGCAAGCCAAGGACGCCCGGCAAGCTGCGTGTCGATATCCTTGACCATCGTGCGCAAGGTGCGCATCGCACCTTCGACACGCGGGGAGGCCACGCCGTTATCGACCAGATCGCGCCGCTTCGTCGCCGCTTCGGGGTCGGGCATCTGGGCGTAGAACTGCTCGCGCTCCTCCGGCGATTTCTTCAGCAGACCTAGCCGACCGAAGGAGGCGAAGCTGACGGTGTTCACCGCAGCATGCATCGCCAGCCCGCGCAGGCCCCAATGACGGGCCCGGGCGGCCTCATACGGATCGGCGGGGATCAGGGATGTGTTGGTCGCGATGCTGCACACATAGTCGATGATGATGCTGGATTCGGTCAGCACCCGGTCCCCATCGATCAGCGTCGGCACGACGCCTGCGCGGTTCAGGCGCAGATAGTCGGGGGCAAACTGTTCGCCCGCGCCAAGGTCGATTTCTGCGGAGGTCCATTCGGTCTCCGCCTCTTCGAGTGCGAGCCGCGCCTTGATGGAGCAGACCGAATTGCCCGCATGATACAGTGTCAGCATGGAGGTTATCCTCAGTTGGAAAGCGTCAGGGCTGGGAACAGGATCACGATGAGCAGGGCAAGCCCCATCGTCAACGCAAAGGGAAGTGCCCCGACAAAGATGGTCTTCAGGCCGATGGACTTATCCTCCAGCGCGCCCTTGATGACGAAACAAGCTATGCCCAGTGGTGGCGTCAGCAGCCCGATTTCAACCCCGATCACGGTGACGACGCCCAGCCAGACCAGATTGACATCATAGGTCGCGAAGGCAGGAATGAAGAGCGGCACCAGCAGCAGGATGATCGAGGTGGAATCGAGGATCGTGCCGAGGAAGATCATCAGCGCCACATAGATCAGCAGCACAATGGCAAAGCCTGCCTCCATCCCGTTGAGCTTCTCCGCCAGCAGCGATGGAATGCCCAGCACACCCAGCATCCGCGAATACATGCTTGCCGCGATGATCAGAAACAGGATCGCAGCCGTCACCCGCCCGGTATCCGACGCCAGCCGCCACAACACGCGCGGCGACAGGCGGCGCTTGGCGGCGGCGATGACCATTGCGGCAAAGGCCCCGGCGGCACCGGCTTCGGTCGGGGTGAACACGCCGCCATAGATCCCGCCCAGCACCAGAACGATCAGCAAGATCGCAGGCCCCAGCAACCGCAGGGAGGCCAGCAGCCCAAGCCCCGGTTGATCGTCGGCCACGCGCGCCTGCCCGGTAAAGCCCGGCATGAACCGGCACATGGCAAGGATGACGATGCAATAGAGCGCCGCCAGCACGAGACCCGGCAGGATGCCGGCGGTGAACATGTCGGCGATCGAAACCTCGGCGATCAGACCGTAGACGATGAGCAGCACCGACGGCGGGATCAGCATGCCCAGAACGGACGACCCCGCGACGACCCCCACGGAGAACCGCGCGGTATGGCCGTAGCGCATCATCTCCGGCACCGCGATGCGGGTGAAGATCGCGGCAGAGGCAATGGAAATCCCGGTGATGGCGGCAAAGACGGCATTCGCCGCGACCGTCGCGATGCCAAGCCCGCCGTTCAGCTTGCGAAAGGCCGAATGCGCGACGGTGTAGATGTCCCGGCCCAATCCTGCCTCGTTGACGAACATCCCCATCAACACGAACAACGGCACGACCCCAAAGGAGTAGGACGCGATCGCATCCTTGGTCACCAGCGTGGAAAGCGACAACGCCAGCATCACGTTGCCCTTGTAGAGCCACAGCGCGACAAAGGAGACGGAGGCCAGCGCGATCGCGACATGCATCCCCATGTAGATCAGCACGATCATCACCAGAAGGGAGATCGAGCCCAGTTCAAGTCCGGTCATTGGGCCCCTCCGGCTGCATGAGTGTCTGTCCCCGCGCGGCGGCGATGCTGCGGGCAATGTAGTTGAGTGAGCCGAGCCCGGCGCCGATCACGATGCACAGCAGCGCCGGCCAGATGGGCGCGGTGAAGATGCCCGGATTGCCGGTAAAGAGATTGCGTTCCCACGCGCCTGTCAGCTTGAACCACATGCCATAGGCGATGACCGCCATGACCACCGCGCCGATGATGGAAAACGCGGTATCGAGCGTCCGGCCCAGACCGGGATGGCGGGCGGCAAGGGTGTGAAACAGCCCGTCGGAGCGGATGAAGGCATCCGTCGCGATGGCGTTCGGAATTTGCAGGAAGACCAGCGCGACAATTGCCAGTTCGACCAGTTCGGGCACGCCTGCGATTGGCGCGGAAAATCCGGTCCGCATGACCACGTCGCTGCAGATCAGCAGCATCTGGGCCACGACGAGCGCGGTTCCGACAGCCGCGCAGATGCGGTTTGCGTAGGTCAGGACCATGATGTTTCCCCGGCGTGGAGCGCCGCCACGGGGACGGCGCGCCACGTCCTTTTTACTGCGCGGACCAGTCGCGCATCACCGGCTGATCGGCGGCGCGCATGGCGGCGATGTAATCGGTGAGGATCTCTTGGCCCGGAGCGCCCATTGCGGACACCTCTCCGGCCCATTCCCCGGCGATGTTGGCCATGCCATCGGCCCAGACCTTGCGATCTTCGTCGGACACTTCGACGAGCGTCGCACCGTTGGCGACCATGTTCTCCATCGCCTTGGCCGCTTCATCCATCGAATAGCGGGCCAGCCCCTTGCGGTAGACCTCGGCAGCCTCGTTCAGCGCGGTGCGGACCTCATCGGGCATCCCGTCCCACGCCTGCTGGTTGATGCTGAGCGCCATGGAATTCACGCCGCCGAAATCGATTTCGACGATGGTCGGCGCGGCTTCGTAGATCTTGAAATCTTCCGCGGCCGTGGCCCAGACCATCGTGCCGTCGAAAATGCCGGTAGCGATGCCGTTGTAGAAATCCGCAAGCGTCGAGGAAACACCGGTCGCGCCCACATTCTCAACGTAGCGCAGGTTCATCCCCGCGCCGCCGAGCTTCAGTCCAGACAGGCTTTCGGGGCCGGCATAGTCGCCTTTGAGAAAGATCTGGTAGTTATCGACCGCGGCCAGCACCGTCAGCATGTGCTGGTTGTTGTCTTCCCAGACCTGCTGCATGGCGGGGTATTTCTCTGCAAGGTCGTTCACGGTGGCCGAAATCAGGTCGATATCGGTGGACACGAACGGGGTGCTGTAGGCGATGTCATAGACGCGAAGCCGGTCGGGGTGGAACACGGTCTGCACCACACCGATATCGGCGAGTCCGCTTTCGATGGCTTCCAGTTCGCCCTTCGGCGCCACGATTGCGCCGCCCCAGCCATAGGTCCAGTCGATCTCGTAATTGCCGGTTTCAGCAAGCCGTTTGTCGACCTCGGGGACAAAAATTTCCTCGAATTTGCCGACCCACGCGGCGGTGGTCGGGTAGCCCGAAACAGTCGTCAGGCGAATGGTTTCCTGAGCAACCGCAGCGGACCCATACAGCGCGAGCGCACTCGCGGCGCAGATGGCAGCATACTTCATGATTGGTCTCCTCCCAAAATCATTTAGTAATGAGCAGACTATTTCGCCCATTGCGAAAAATCAATACGCATCGTATCACAAAACATGCGCATCACGATGCGATACAGTCAACGGGAGACGCCATCATGCCGCCGAGCAAAGCGACCGATATTCTGGGCAACCGGCCCGAGCCTCTGATCTACGATGCCAGCGGCAGTGCCGCGCATCTTTCCACCGAGGCGGATCAGCCGCACCGATGCCGGATGCTGGCGTGGTCGCTGTCGGGGTTTCAGAAGGCCGCTGTAATCGGCAACGCCACGACGGGCCGTGCGTGGCATATGGCCAGCGACGAGGGGCCGAACCTGAATGGCTGGGATGCCGCACCGCCGCCACTGGGGTTTCTGACCGTCGGGTTGGCTACGGCATTTGCCGAAGAAATCCAGCAGCTTGCGTCCAATCGCGGGATGGCGACCGGCGCGTTGCAGATCGCCGTCGATAATTACTATTCCGTCACCGGGTCGATGCGTGCACGCACGATGTTTGGCGGTGCGCTGCCTTTCTCCGTCGCGGTCGGGACCGAATATGACGTGGACGATCTCGACCTGTTCCAACTGGTTCGGGACGGGGTGCATGTGTCGTCCGTCGCCGGGCTGTTCCGGGATCAGACACAGGGCCGGTTCCGGGTCATCCTGAACGGGACCGAAATCGAACTGTCCCATCCCGCGCCGCTGGGCGTTGTCGCCGACCCGGTCGACCAGTGCCACGCCACATCTGCTGCGGCTCATGGTGAGGCTCTGCTCGCCTCGGACGGCTGGTCCACAAAATCCACCGGTGCCGCGCCGCTGCATGTGCTTGCGGCGGGGGAGACACGCGCCAATGGGTCACTAGCCCTGCGGCAAGAATTGAAGGCGCCCTGCGGCAGCGCGTGGCGCTTCGTCGCCGGGGGCGCAGCGGCGCCCGATGCGCTAAGCTATGTGTCGGCGGGGATCGGTTTTTGCTTTATGACGCAACTGGAAATCCTCGCCGCGATGCATGACGTGCCCGTCGACGCGCTGCGCTTGGTGCAGGACACGGCATTCGGTCCCGGCGGTGCCACGGGCGGCACCGGCAAGAGCCCCGGCTTCGCGCCTGTCGAAACGCATCTGTTCGTGGATGCGCCTCGGGCCACGGCCGCGCAGGTTTCGGAACTTGTCGACCTCGCGGAACGCGCGTGCTATCTGCACGCCCTCTGCCGGACCTCCGTGAAGCCGCTGGTGCGAAGTGCGGGGACGAAGCGCAAGGCAAGCTGATGACCGACCGATCCCCCGACAAAATGCCGCGCGGTGTAGGCTCCGTCGAAACCGGCGGCATGATTCTGAAGGCGTTGGCCAAACACGGTGACGCCATCAAGCTGACCGATCTGGCGCATCTGACCGGGCTGTCTTCGGGGCGGTTGCATCCTTATCTTGTCAGTCTGCGCAATGTCGGACTGGTCGAACAGACCAGCGAGGGCAGCTATCAGGTCGGGCCCTTCGCGCTGGAGGTGGGGCTGGTGCGTCTGCGTCGGCAGAACCCGGTGCGCGAAACCATCCTGCGCGTGCCCGCTTTGTCGCAATCGCTTGAACTGAACGTGTCGGTCGCGGTGTTTACGGCCCACGGCCCCACGATCATCTACATCGAGGAACACACCGACATCCTGCATTTCAACATCCGGGTGGGCGGGGTCTATTATATGACCATGACCGCGACCGGGTTGTTGTTCTCGGCGCTGCTGCCGAAATCAATGACCGCAGGGTTGATCGAGGCCGAGTTCGCCAGTCAGGCCACCGGCAGCCGCCGCGAATGGTTCCGGGTGGACCGGACCCTGTTCGCCACCAAGCTGGAGCAAGCCCGCGCGCGCGGATACGCCACCACGGTCGACATGCCGGTGCCGGGCATCACGGCGGTGTCGGCCCCGGTTTATGACCATACCGGGCATGTGCAGCTATGCGTCGCCGCAATCGGGCCCAATGCACTGGTCGATACGGCACCTGACAGCCGGGTCATCAGCGAGCTACGCAGCTTTGCCGAACAATTGTCTGCGGATCTGGGCTATGCCGACGATCTGGCAGGTTGAACGTGCCGATGCCGTGCCCTCCTGCGCGTAAGCAAACTTATGTTAATACATCATTCACTGTTTGATATGTGATGCTGCACGGGATCGATCCTGCCGCGCGTTAACGTGATGGTAAGCGCGGATCCGCGCTGCTTGTTGGACGGGTGGCGATCATGCTAGAGCCCGCCGAAATTTCGCCGTGGCGATGATGGACCCTCGACAAATCGCCGCAGCGGACCATCTTGGTCCGCAAATCGAACTGTGCGACGCGGTTATCGACAACACTCTCCATCGTCATTGGCGCGCGCGCCGGGCAGCGGTGGTTACGCAAGGCCCTGGACCAGACATCATGGAACACTCCACCCATTTCGACGCCGGACCCCGTATCGCCACGGGCACGTCCGGCCTGGATACGATCCTGCAGGGTGGTCTGACCCCCAGCCGGCTGTATTTGCTGGAAGGCACGCCCGGCTCCGGCAAAACGACGCTGGCGCTGAAATTCCTGCTAGAGGGCCGCGCTTCGGGGGAACGCGGGCTCTACATCACCTTGTCGGAAACCGAGGATGAATTGCTGGCGGTGGCCCGGTCGCATGGCTGGGATCTGGCCAATATCGATCTGTTCGAGATGATCGCCGAGGATGAATTCGGGATCGCCAACGAACAATCCCTGCTGCATCCGAGCGATGTGGAACTGGGCGAGACCGTGCGCGGCGTCATCGAGCGGGTGGAAGCCACCGCGCCCGTGCGCGTCGTTCTGGATAGCCTGTCGGAATTGCGGCTTCTGGCGCAGAACCCGCTGCGCTACCGCCGCCAGATCCTTGCGCTTAAACATTTCTTTGCGCGGCGTAACTGCACGGTATTCGTGCTGGATGACCGCACGGCGGAGCCCGAAGATCTGCAATTGCACTCGATCGCCCATGGCGTGATTTCGCTGGAGCAGCTTGCCAATGATTTCGGGGCCGAGCGCCGCCGCCTGCGTGTGGTGAAGATGCGTGGCCTCAAATATCGGGGCGGTTACCATGACTTCACCATCGAGCATGGCGGCATCTGCGTGTATCCCCGGCTTGTGGCCTCCGATCATCATCGTTCCTTCTCGGTCGAGCCGGTGACAACAGGTCTGCCCGGTCTGGACGCGCTTCTGGGGGACGGGTTGAACCCCGGCACCAATGCGCTGCTCACGGGACCGGCGGGCGTGGGCAAGACGACAACCGCAGTGCGCTGCCTGATCGCGGCGCTGAAACGCGGGCAGAACGCGGCCTATTATCTGTTTGATGAGCGGCTTTCGACGCTGATGCTGCGGTCGCGCGCGCTTGGCATGGATTTGCAGCCCTATATCGACAATGGGCAGCTTATGATCCGGCAGATCGATCCGGCAGAACTGTCTCCGGGGGAATTTGCCAGCGCGGTTCGGGTCGCGGTCGAGGAGGACAGCGCAACCGTTGTCGTGATCGATAGCCTCAACGCCTACCTGCATGCGATGCCCAGCGACAATTTCCTCGTGCTGCAAATGCACGAATTGCTGAGCTACCTGTCGCAGCAGGGTGTCGTGACGCTGATGATCCTTGGCCAGCATGGCGTGATGGGCGAGCTGCGCAGCGATGTCGATATCAGCTACCTTGCCGACACCGTGATGCTGCTGCGGTTCTTCGAGGCGCAGGGTCAGGTGCGTAAATCGATCTCGGTCATCAAGACGCGGACCTCCGATCACGAACGGACGATCCGGGAATTCACGATCGACCGTCAGGGCATTACCATTGGCGAGCCGATCCACAACTTTTCGGGTTTGCTGTCCGGAAGCCCCGTCTACCAGCGGCCCGATCCCGCGCTGATGCCTGCGCAGACCTCTGACCGGGTTGCGGGCGAGTGACCGAAACCGTGATCGCGCCGGACAACACGCAAGGACCGGCCCAGCCGGTCCAATACGCGGCAATCGCGATTTTGGCGCCCTATGGACGGGACGCAGCGGTGGCACGGGAATTGCTGGCAGCCGATGGCATCGCCGGGATCGTCGTGCCGTCGATGGACAGGCTGGTGGCG
The DNA here is from genome assembly GCF_002504165.1 of Pacificitalea manganoxidans. Classification (GTDB taxonomy): domain Bacteria; phylum Pseudomonadota; class Alphaproteobacteria; order Rhodobacterales; family Rhodobacteraceae; genus Pacificitalea; species Pacificitalea manganoxidans. The sequence goes on along the minus strand of NZ_CP021407.1, from coordinate 35,426 downwards.
CTGATGCGCGATCAGATCGGCGCCGTGCTGCTGACCGAAGAGGCGTTGAGCCACCCCGGCATCGAGCAGTTGCAGACGGTGCTGAGCGAGCAGCCGCCTTGGTCCGATATCCCGTTCATCGTGCTGGCAAACGGCGCTGCCGGGGCGCGGTCCACCCAAGCTCGCGTGCGGATGGATACGCTTGGCAATGCAGTGTTGCTGTCGCGTCCGCTCCATTCCGAGGAATTGCTGCGCGCGGTCCGCTCCGCCCTCACCGCCCGGCGCCGCCAATACGAGGCGCGCGAGCGGATGGAGGAGCTGCAGCTGCGCGAACGCCAGCTGCGGGACAGCGAGGCAAAATTCCACGCCATCGCCAATTCCGTCGATCAGATGATCTGGACGACCCTGCCCGACGGCTACCACGATTATTACAATGAACGTTGGTATGAATTCACCGGCGTGCCGCGCGGCTCCACCGATGGCGAAGCGTGGAACGGCATGTTTCACCCCGAGGATCAGGATCGGGCGTGGGAGATCTGGCGCCGCGCTTTGGCGACGGGCGAGCATTACGAAATCGAATACCGCCTGCGTCACCATACGGGGGAATATCGCTGGGTTCTGGGCCGGGCCAACGCGGTGCGCAACGCCCAAGGCGTGATCCAGCGGTGGTATGGATCGTGCACCGACATTCACGACGAGGTCCTTGCCCGCGAAGCCACGGTCGATAACCTGACCCGGCAGCGTGACAGCGCGTGGAACCTCTCTCTCGACCTGATGGTCGTGATCTCCGAAGACGCCCGGCTCGAAGCGATCAGCGACGCCTGCACCCGGCTTCTGGGGTGGGACAGCAAGGAACTGATCGGGGAGCACCTGCTGAAGCTTACTCACCCCGACGAAGCCGAAACATCGATGGCGGTCTTCCAGTCGATCTTTGACAAACCGCTGTCGGAGCCTCACGAGTCGCGGGTCCTGCACCGGGATGGCAGCTATCGCTGGTTTGCTTGGACCGCGTCGGGCCATCAGGGCCGGATTTATGCGGCCGGGCGCGATGTGACCGAACGCCGGGCCAAGGATGAGGCATTGGCAAGCGCCGAGGCCGCCCTGCGGCAAAGCCAGAAGCTCGACATGATCGGGCAATTGACCGGCGGCGTCGCGCATGACTTCAACAACCTGCTGATGGCGATCCGGTCGAGCCTCGATCTGCTGCGCCGCAGACTTCCGCCGGGCGATGACGGCGCGGTGCGGTATCTCGATAACGCGATCAAGGCGACCGATCGTGGCGCGGGCCTGACCCAGCGGATGCTGGCCTTTGCGCGGCAGCAGGATCTGCGCGCCGATATCGTCGATGTCGGTGTGATCGTGCCGGACCTGCGCGACCTGTTGCAGCGGTCGCTGGGGCCGCAGGTGGAAATCGTGCTGACCATCGCGGCGGACCTGCCGCGCGCAGTGATCGACACGAACCAACTTGAAATGGCCATTCTGAACCTTGCCGTGAACGGGCGCGACGCGATGGAAGGCGTGGGTCAACTGACGCTTGCTGTCGATACCGTCGATGCGGATGCGGATGGCGATCTGACCCCCGGAGCCTATGTGCAGATTGCCGTGTCCGATACCGGCTCTGGCATGGATGCTGCCACACTGGCCCGCGCGATGGAGCCGTTTTTCACGACCAAGGGCGTGGGCAAGGGCACCGGCCTTGGCCTGTCGATGGTGCATGGTCTGGCCAAGCAATCAGGAGGCACCTTCCGTATGGACAGCACCCCCGGCAAAGGCACCGTTGCACGGATCTTCCTGCCCGTGGCCGCTGAGGACCAGCTTGCCGCCAGTGCCGCCAACGCCGCCGCCGCGGCGGAGCCCCGCGCCACCACCATCCCGCCGAAAGACCGGCTGACCATCCTTGCCGTCGATGACGACATTCTGGTGTCGATGGGCACGGTGGGTCTGTTGGAGGATCTGGGCCACGAGGTGATCGAGGTCCATTCCGGCAAGGATGCGCTGGCCGCCATGAACAGCCGCAGCGATATCGACCTGCTCATCACCGACCACGCCATGCCGCGCATGACCGGCGTCGAATTGGCCCAGCAGGTGCGCGCCATGCGTCCCGATATGCCGATTATCCTAGCGACCGGCTATGCCGATATGCCCGAGGGCGGTGCCGAATGCATCACTGCCCGGCTGGAGAAACCGTTCTCCGACGCTGCGCTGGCCCGGCTTCTGTCGGAACTGACCTGAGCGCAGCGCGCGCGCCTGTCAGCCGAGCAGGCTGACCGCTGCGGCCAGCCACACCGCTGCGAGGATGTAGAAAACCCCGCTCCAGCGCCATGCGACGCGGAAGGATGACGTGCCGGACAGTTGCGCCACCAGCAGCGTCGTGCCCGAAAGGGGCGACACCGATGTGCCCATGCCCCACAGCGCCATCATGGTGGCGGCCAGAACCGGCAGCGGCAGGCCCAGCGTCAGCGGATCAGCGACCGAGGCAAACACCACCACAAGGACGATGGGGTGGATGCCGAGCGCGCAGATCGCGAGATAGGCCCAGAAGGTCAGCAAACAGTTGAGAAACACCGACCCCGTCGACAGCCAACCCAGATCAGAGCCCGTCATGCCCTGCCGGTGCAGCATCATGTCGATGGCCACACCGAAAACATTGGCGCAGACGAAAAGTGCCGTCTCGGTGCGCATGGTAGGATAGCCGTGGAAGATCCCGGTAAGCACCTCGCCGATCCGCGCGGGGCGCTGGCGCCCGTGGATCAGCAGCAGCCATCCCAGCGCGAATAACGGAGCGATCAAGGCGATTGCGGTGGTCAGCGCCAGCCCGCGGCCCTCGATCACCGTCAAGGTTACCGCATAGAGCAGCGCCACCGCCCCAGCCAGCCGCAGCGCCGGGCGCAGCAGCAGTGCGGCGGCGGAGGTGCCGTTGGGCGGGCTCTGACGCGCCGCGCCGCGCAGGTAGCGGTTGTAGATCATCGCATAGATCAGGAACCCGGCGGCGAATGTCATGCCATAGGGGGCCGCCTGCGCCCAGCCGACCATCGGCAACACGGCTAGGATGGCCGCAGTGCCCACGAAAAACGGCGACCAGCATGTCGCCGCGCCGAACCCCCACAGGATCGCGCAGCGCAGCCGCACACCGTCACGCGCCTTGGCCGGGCTGTCATCGGGGCTAGGCGTGTCCAGCATCGGCACCAGCAGACCAATGCCGGCAAGGTTGAACCCGGCCCCCATCAGATGCGCTGACAGCCCAAGCGCCGCGAACCGCCAGCCCGCCCCCAGTTGCGCCAATCCTTCGCGCAGCGCGATCATCGACGGGCTTTCGGATGCGGCGGAACGGAGCCACCCGACGGAGGCGAAGATCAGCAGAAACGGCAGCGTGCGCACCACGCCTTGCCCGAGCGCCTGCGCGAAATCACTCACCCCGCCCGCCAGCAGGGCCGCAAGCCCTAGCAGGGCCAACGCCGCGAGTTGCTGCAATCGGGGAATAAGCCGCATCTCGATCAGGACAAACCCGGCAAGCGCCAGCGCGGCGGTGATCCGGGCGGCCTCCCAATCGCCAAGTGCCGCAATCACCGCAAGCACGGCGGCGATGCAGAACAGGGTTGAGGCCATCATGTGCGTCTGCTTTTCGCGCCGTGCCAACCGGGGCAGAACCTGAGCCAAATTCACGCCCGCGCCTCGCGCTTGGCCCCGGCTTGCCTCATGGCGCGCGCGCCGGTTGGCATCCGGAGTAGTGCGATCAGCAGCGGCATGATGGACGTTCCTTGCATAGCCAGAAAGCCGCAAAGCCAGAATGGGACAAGCGGGCTTTCGGCACGGGCCGCAGCGACAGGGGCCGCGTCATATGCGGTCGGGTCAAGGTGCTGTGCTACGACACGCGGCAGATGACCATAGGATAGGCCGGAAGGAAAGTCGTGATCGCCCCCTGATTGCACGGCAGGGCCGCTATCACAGTCGGCTGCGCGAAGGGAAGGCGCGCGCCCTCCCTTCTGCACCGGGTCATTGCGCGTCGTGACGAGCCTTCAGCACCTGGGCGATCGCGTCGGCGGTGTCGCCCTCGGGCATATCGTCAAGCGGAAGGTGGCCCATCGCGTCCTGCACACGCGCGATTTCGGCGGCCAGACCCCCGTTCAGGCCCAGTGCGTCCAGCGTCGCCGCGCTTTCGCGCATTTCAGCGGCGCGGCGTTTGCCGTGGCGCAGAGTGCGCTCGAAGTTGTAGCCCACGATGTCGGGCCAGCCGAGACCCGGATAGCTGTTCGACAGGGACGCCAGCACTTTCTCGAACGCGCCGGAGGCCCGCGCCGCCAGCATTGCTTCGACCGTGATCGCCTCCAGCCCCTTTACGAAAAGCGAGCGCACCATCTTGATTGCGGTGGCATCGCCGGGGGCGTCGCCCACGACCTCCAGCTTGAACCCGGCGGAGGTGAGCGCAGGCGCCAGCTCCTCGGCCCCCGTGCCGCCCAGCAGGATCGGGGTCGCGTGACCGCGTGGATGCACCGGCGCCATCACGGCCATGTCGATATAGCGGGCGTTGCGCCCCTCGATCAGTTCGGCGGAGTCGCGTTTGCGTCCGGGCGAGACGGAATTGATGTCGAAATAGATCTGCCCCTGTTCCAGCGCCGGAGCGACGGATTGCGCGGCATTCAGGCTTTCATCCGCCGTGACGGCGGCGATGATCCAGTCGGCCCCGGACACCGCGTCGCTCGGATCGCGGGCGGCGCGGACATTGCGGCTGCGCATGGCTTCGGCCATCTCGTCGTCCTGCCGCCGGTCAAACGCGGCAATGCTGTGCGCGCCGCCTGCCTGCAGACTGTCGGCAAAGGACCGGCCTGCCTCGCCGAATCCGATGAAAGCAATGTTCATGTCTCTCTCCCTATGAAGTGCCAGCGCTTAACTGGCGGTATCTGTGATATGCGCGACCACGGCCTGTGCAAGGGTCTGCGTGCTGCCGGTTCCCCCCAGATCCGGCGTGCGACTGGCGGAGTCGGCCAGCGCCTGTGCCAAACCCGTCTCGATTGCGCGTGCGGCGCGCGCCAGTTCGGCTGACATGCGACGGGTGGCCAGCCAGTCAAACAGCATCGCAACGGACGCGATGAGCGACGCAGGATTGGCGATGCCGCGCCCGGCGATATCTGGGGCGGAGCCATGCTGCGCCTGAGCCATCGCGTGATCCTCGCCCGCGTTGAGCGACCCGGCCAAGCCCAGCCCCCCGGCCAGTTCAGACGCCAGATCGGACAGGATATCGCCAAACATGTTGGTGGTGACGATCACGTCGTAGCGGTCGGGGTCGCGCACCAGATGCGCAGCCATCGCATCCACCAGCACCTCGTCGTAGCGAATATGCGGGTAGCGGGCGGCGACCTTGCGGACCTCTTCCAGAAACAGGCCATCGGACATGCGCAGCACGTTGGCCTTATGCACCGCCGTGACGTAGCGCGCGTCCCGCGTGGCATCGGCCAGCGCAAACGCGGATTCGGCAATGCGGCGGCTGGCCTTACGGCTGACCTTGCGGATCGCCAGCGCAATGTCGGGATCGGGGCGGAATTCCCCCGGACCGTCAAACATGGACCGGTCGGCATAGAAGCCTTCGGTATTTTCGCGCACCACGACCAGATCCACCGCCCGCCGATCCTGCACATGTGCAGGCGTCTTTGCCGGGCGGATATTGGCGTAAAGGTCCAGCTTCTTGCGCAGCACGCCCGACGGGTTCAGCCCACCTTCGGCCACGGGCGGATAGGCGTTATGCGACACCGGGCCCAGCACCACGCCATCGGCGGCGCGGGCGGCCTCGACCACCGCATCGGGGATCGTGGTGCCCGTGGCGTCGAGCGCGGCAAAGCCGATCTCGGCGCTGTGCAGGCTCAGGTTCAGGGCAAAGGCGCGATCGGCGGCCTCGATCACTTGCCGGGTGGCGACGACGATTTCCGGCCCGATGCCGTCGCCTTCGAGGATCAGAAGTTGGGGACCGCTCATGCCTGCGGTCCCGATTTCAGCTGCGCGTCACGGGTCAGCGCCGCCATCCGATAAAAGCCGTGGATCATCTTGCTGTAGGGCGTGAGCAGAAAGAACGCGAGCACGGAGCCCAGATGCACCGCAAGCAGCCAACCCACGGCACCGGTTCCGGTCGCCGCGTAGAGCAACAGACCCGTGGCACCGACAAAGACCAGCAGCAACACAAAGGCCATCTCGCCGCCCCACAGCGCAGGCGCGCCCAGTTCGGGATCGGCTTTCGTCTTTAGCCACGCAAGCCCCGCGCCGCCAATGACCAGCAGCACGCCGCCCGGCACGCCCAGCAGCTTGGGCAGAGAATACCACGCATAGGGCGCTTCCAGCCCCAGCAGGTAGTGCATCAGCGTGCCGGAGGAGGTGGACGCAAAGCACAGCAGGAACCCATACATCACCGCCTGATGCAGCCACCGGCGGCGGTTGGAATAGCGGTCGCCTTCCTCGAAATTGCAGCCCTGCCCCTGCCCTCCGGACAGGTTGCGCATGGTCGCGGCGGACCGGAACGCGCCGTGCAGATCGGACAGGGTTACACGGGTGCCGCCGACCTCGCGCCAATAGCGGCGCAGGCTGATGACGATGGCCGCCAACGGCAGCAAGAAGGCCGGAGCAAAGATCGCGACCATGACGCCATGGCTGATATAGGCGTAGAACCCTTCGCCCTCGCCCGGCAGAGCCGTGATCGCCCAGAACATCACCGCGACGCCCACGATCAGCGCAGCGGCGAGCGCCACGCCGTGCCGGTTGAACACCCGCGCCAGCCCGCCGGGCCATGCGTGGCGTTCCCAGCTTTCGGCACGGGTTTCGGCCAGCGCCTTGGGCAGGTTCACCGCGAAATCATGCGGATCGGTATATTGGCAGGCGTAATAGCAGCCCCGGCAGTTGTGGCACAGATTGGCCAACTGCGTCAGATCCCCATCGGTAAAGACCTTCTGCTGGGTGATCGCGGGAAACACCGCGCAATAGCCCTCGCAATAGCGGCAGGCATTGCAGATCTCCACCTGACGGCGGGCTTCTTCGGTGGCAGTGTTCCCGTAAATTTCGGGGTCGGTCTGAAGCGTGACGTCAAGCGACATGCGCGGCGGCTCCCTGTCCTGCAATGCGTCCAAAGACGGTTCCGATGGTCATGCCAAAGCCCGCGAGGTAGCCCTGCCCGAGGATCGAGCCTGCCATCATCTCGCCCGCGCTCCAGACATTGTCGTATAGCCCGTCAGGCCCGGTCACCCGCGCCTTTTCATCCACGCGCAGCCCCAGATAGGTAAAGGTCACGCCGGGGCGCAGCGAATAGCCATAGAAGGGCGGGGTTTCGATCGGGCGGGCCCAATTGGTTTTCGGCGGCTCGATTCCGTCGGTGCGCAAACCGTCAAGTTCCTGCGGATGAAAATCCCCCGGCTGACAGGCTGCGTTGAAGTCGCGGATCGTCGCGGCGACCTTCTCGGCGGGCAGGCCCATTTTCTGCGCCAGTTCCTCGACCGTGTCGGCGCTTTCGGGCGGATAGACCGAGGGCATGAACAGGTCGATGGAGCGCGAATCGATGATCGAATAGCCGACCTGTTCGGGCTGTGCCGCGACAAGCCGACCCCAGATCGCATAGCGCTTGGGCCAGACATCCTCGCCCTCGTCGTAGAACCGCTCGCCATCCTTGTTGACCACGACTGAAAACGGCACGCAATCCAGCCGGGTGACGATGCCGCCATCATATTTGGGCGCGCGCCCGTCGATGGCTACGGCGTGACACTGGGTCGGGTCGCCGACGCTTTCGGCGCCCTGCTCCAGCATGTCATTGAGCACCACGCCACGGTTATAGGGCGTGCCCCGGATCAGGAAGTTGCGCGCGCTTTCGCCCCATGCACGGGCGAGCCAGTCGATATCCCCCTGAAAGCCACCTGCCGCCAGCACGACGGCGCGGCCCTCGATGCGGTGCATCTCGCCGTCGATCTCAACCTCGACATGGGTAAAGCGGCGGCCATCCAGCCCGACATGTTTGACCTGCGCCTCATAGACCACGGTGACGCCCAGATCCTCGGCGGTGTTGTAGTAGGCGTTCACCAACGCCTTGCCGCCACCGAGGAAGAACGCGTTGGTCCGCCCCAAAGACAGCGTGCCCGACAGCGACGGCTGGAACCGCACGCCATGCGCCTCCATCCATGGCAGACACTCTTCTGATGTGCGGATCGCCAGCCGGGCTAAGGTCTCGTCGGTCTTGCCTTTGGTCACCCGCAGCAGATCGTCGAAGAACTCGTCTTCGTCATAGGTGTCGATCAGCACCGAAAGCGGGCCGTGATGCATGCACCGGAAATTGCGGGTATGGCGTGAATTGCCGCCGCGATACTCCTTTGGCGCGCCTTCCAGCAGCAGCACCCGCGCGCCGGTTTCCGCCGCTTCGATCGCGGCGCAGAGCGACGCGTTGCCGCCGCCCACCACCACCACATCCCATGGCGTTGCCACGATGTCGGTCAGTGAGGTCATATGACATCCTCCCGTGTGTCATCCGGCGTGTCACCGCGCAGGCGCAGCAGTTTCAGCCGTGTGCGTTGAGCGTGTTCCATATGCGTCCGCATCAGCTGCTCCGCCGCCGGGCCGTCGCGGTCCCGCAGGGCAGCCACGACAGCGCGGTGCTCGGCAATCGCCTGTTCCGCGCGCGCGGCCTCGGTCAGGGTCGAAGGGCCGAGGATCAGCAGGGTCTTGTGGATCGCATTGACGGATTTCAGCAAAAACCGGTTGCGCGCGGCGTCGATCAGCGCGCGGTGGAACTGCCGGTTGAATTCATAGGCGGCGGCGCTGTTGCCGGTCGCGGCGGCCATTTCGGCATTGATTTCGTCCAGCTCCGCGATCTCGACATCCGAGGCGCTGCGGGCGGCAAGACGGGCGGCGGTGCATTCCAGCACGACCCGCATCTCATACAATTCCATGATTTCCGGGTAGCTCAACCGCCGGACAACGGCGCCGGTGCGGGGACGGTGCTCCACCAGGCCATCGGCTTCCAGCTGGCGAATAGCCTCGCGCACCGGGGTTCGGGAAATATCGAGCCTGCTGGCGATTTCAGTTTCGGTCAAACGGGTGCCGGGGGTCAGCGCGCCATCGCGGATCTCGTCGAGCAGACGGGCATAGGCCCCCTGCCCCTGCAGCGAGCCAGTGGTGGAGGTGCCGTCCGATCGGGGGTGCAAATCGAGTTTCGGTGCCATGGCATCCAGTCGTATACAGCTGGATACACACCGTCAATCGAGACTTGTAAGGGGATGGCGCCAATTGCGGGAGAAACAAGCTCTGGCCTTGCATTTAAGGGCCTGCGCCGCAGTGCAGCATTTCGTCGGTCGCTTGTGTGCATGCAAAAAACTGAACTCACGATCCTATAAATGCATTTGATTTTTGCGGCGCACCTGTCAACGTCTGGGCCTGCACGCTTTCGGTGAGGACTCGGGCGTGTCTTCGCATGAGCTTATCGCCTGCGTGAAATGATTTGGGAGGATTACATGATCAATCGCCACACTACCGTGCGCGGCCTTGCTGCCGCTTTTGCCGCCACGACCGCGCTTGCCGCCGTGCCGGCTGTCGCCGCGGACCTGTCGGGGAAGACCATCGAATACGTTATTCCGTTCTCGGAATCCGGTGGCTCCGCCGCATGGGCGAACTTCTACGCACCGCTGCTCAGCGACGCGCTCGAAGGCAACCCGACCGTCGTGGTTCGCTACCGTCCCGGTGCGGGGTCGACCGAAGGGGCGAACTGGTTCCAAAGCAACCAGAACAAGGATGACGGCACGCTGATCTTCGGCACGTCCGGGTCCACCCAGTTCCCGTATCTGCTGGGCGATCCCCGCGTGCGTTACGAATATAAGGACTGGCAGGTCGTTCTCGCCTCCGGCACCGGCGGCGTCGTCTATCTGCCGCCCGAACTGGGCGAAAAATTCGACGGCGACTTCGACGACCTAAAGGAAGAGTTCTTCCTCTACGGGTCGCAGGGCGCCACGACGCTCGATCTGGTGCCGCTGCTGGCGTTCAAAATGCTCGGCCTACAGGTCGATCCGGTCTTCGGCGTCGAAGGCCGTGGCGATGGTCGCCTGATGTTCGAGCGCGGCGAAGCCAATATCGACTATCAGACCACCTCGGCTTACCTGTCGAACGTGCAGCCCCTGGTCGATGACGGCATCGCGGTCCCCGCATTCACCTGGGGTGCGCTGGACGACGACGGCAATATCGTGCGCGACCCGACCTTCCCTGATCTGCCCAGCTTCAAGGAGGTCTGCGAGGCCACCGAAGGTTGCGAGACCGAGGGCGTGGCATGGGATGCATGGAAGGCATTCTTCGTCTCCGGCTTCGCTGCACAGAAACTGGTCTACCTGCCCGGCTCCGCAAGCCAGGATCTGGTCGATACCTACACCGCCGCCTTCGATGCCGTGAAAGCCCGCGAGGATTTCAAAGAAATCTCTGGCGAAACTCTCGGTGTCTATCCGCAGGCCACCGGCGCGGCGGCCCAGAAGGCGAACGAAGCGGCCACGACGATCACCCCCGAAGCCAAGCAGTATGTGCTGGATTGGCTGGAAGAGGCGTACAACGTCACCCTCGATTGATCGTCTGATCTGATCGCCACCACTCAGTATCATCTCTTCGCCCGGCACCGTCCGGGCGAGGGCCCTTTTCGACGGCCTTTGGGGAGCCCGACTTGGATATTATAGCCACTGCTCTGCCCGCGCTCAGCGAAGCGTTCGGGCTTCTGCTACAGCCGACACAAATTATGTATCTCACCGCTGGCGTTCTGCTGGGCCTGTCGATCGGCGTTCTGCCCGGTCTCGGCGGCATCGCCGGTCTCGCGCTGGTTCTGCCGTTTATGTATGGCATGGATCAGGTCGCGGGCCTGTCGCTGATGGTGGGGCTTGTCGCAGTCATTCCGACCTCGGACACATTTTCGTCCGTCTTGCTGGGCATTCCCGGCTCCTCCGCCAGTCAGGCGACGGTGCTGGATGGTTTCCCGTTGGCCAAACAGGGCCATGCGGCACGGGCACTTGCCGCGGCGTTTGCCTCCTCGCTCTTTGGCGGGCTGGTGGGCGCGGTGGTGCTGACCGGCTTCATTTTCATTGCGCGTCCGCTGATCCTTGCCTTCGGCCTGCCCGAAATGCTGATGATCACGATCCTCGGCCTGTCGATGGTTGCGATCCTCGCCGGCCGGGTGCCCCTGAAAGGCGTCGTTGCCGCAGGCTTGGGCCTGATGGCGGGCACGATTGGCGCGGCGGGCGCCGGTGGCTCGCTGCGCATGTCGACCTATTCGATCCCCTATCTCGTCGACGGGCTGCAACTGGTCATCGTCGGCCTCGGCATCTACGCCATTCCCGAAATCGTGTCGCTGCTGCGTCAGGACAAACCCATCGCGGAATCCGCCGAACTGGGCGATGGCTGGCTCGACGGTGTGCGCGACTGGTGGCAAAACATCGTGCTCTCGACCCGCAGCGCCATTCTCGGCGTGCTGATCGGTGTCATTCCGGGGCTCGGCGGGTCTGTCGTGGACTGGATCGCCTATGGCTCCGCCGTGCAGACCGCCAAGGACAAGTCGAAATTCGGCTCCGGCGACATCCGGGGCGTGATCGCACCCGAAAGCTCCAACAACGCCAAGGAAGGCGGCGGCCTTGTCCCGACCCTGATCTTCGGCATTCCCGGCTCCGGCTCGATGGCAGTGTTCTTGGGCGGTCTGGCGCTTCTGAACATGACCCCCGGCCCCCAGATGGTGCGCAATAACCTCGATGTGACCTATACCATCGTCTGGTCGCTTGCTCTGGCCAACGTGATCGGCGCGGGCCTGTGCATCGTGCTGTCGAAGTATATCGCGCGGCTGACAACCATCCGCTTTACCCTGCTTGGGCCCTACTTGTTCATGATCATCGCCTTTGCCGCGTTCCAATCGCGGCAGTCGATCGGCGATCTGATCGCGCTTGTCGGGATTGGCGTGCTGGGCATCTTGCTGCGGCGGTTCGATTTTTCGCGTCCAGCCTTCCTCATCGGCTTCGTGCTGTCGGGTCAGGCCGAGAACTTCGCCAACAGCGCCTACCAGATCGCCGGGTCGCGGTTCCGTCGCAGCTTCGAGGTCGGCATGGATTACATCCTGTCGCCGATCACCATCGGGCTGCTGGTCATCACGCTGGTCTCCATCGTCGTCGGCATTCGCGCGTCCAAGAGCATTCGCGAGAATATTAACGCTCCCACGGGCAGCAAATTCGCGCCGCTGGCCTTTATGCTGGCCGTCACCGCCTATATCGCGGTGGCCACTGTGGACGCGGCGATGATTTCGCGCATGGGGGACAAAATCTTCCCGCTGACGATTGGCATTGCCACGCTGATCGGCTGTGTCGCGCTGCTGATCCGGATGTTCCTGAAACCTGCCACCGATGATGCCTTCATCGATCTGGAAGCAGGCGGCGAAGATGCCGAAGCCCCGCACGGTCTATGGAGCACCCTGTCGTGGTTCGTGGCGTTGCTGGCGCTCACCGGGCTTTTCGGCTTCGTCATCGCGGCGGTGCTGTTCCTGCTGGTGTTCTTCCGCCTGCGCGGCGGGCTGAGCTGGATGGCCAGTGCGCTTTACGCGGCGGGTGGCATCGCCTTCATCCTGTTCCTTGCATCGGTGCTGGGCCGCGACTTCCCGCCGGGACTGCTGCAATCCTATGTCCAGCTGCCTTGGCCGCTGACCTGAGGTTTCCCCAATGACACAGACTTCCATCCCCTACCTGTTCCTGCGCGGCGGCTCGTCGCGCGGGCCCTACATGCGGCGCAGTGATTTGCCCGAGGATCTCGACACCTTGTCCGAAGTGCTGATGGCCACGGTGGGGGCCGGTCATCCGCTTAACATCGATGGCATCGGCGGCGGCAACGCCGTCACCACCAAGGTCGCGATGCTTAGCGTGTCGGAACGCGACGATTGCGACGTGGATTACTTCTTTGCGCAGGTCGCCGTGGACAAGCGCGAGGTCGATTACCGCCCCACCTGCGGCAACATCCTGTCCGGTGTCGGCCCCGCCGCGCTGGAAATGGGTCTGATCCCTGCGCAGGACGGCGAAACCACTGTGCGCATCCACGCCGTCAATACCGGCGCGCGGATCGAAGCGGTGGTGCAGACCCCCGGTGGCGTCGTGGAATACGAAGGTCAGACCGAGGTGCCCGGCGTGCCCGGCACCGCCGCACCCATCGCCCTGAATTTCCTCGACACCGTTGGCGCGGTGAATGGGCAGTTGCTGCCCACCGGACAGGTGCGCGACGAAATCGACGGTATCGAAGTCACGGTCATGGATGTCGCCATGCCGGTGATGATGGCCCGGGCCGATGCGTTCGGCCTGACCGGCTATGAAACCGCAGAGGAGCTGAACGACAACGCCGCGTTCTTTGAGCGGGCCGAGGCGATCCGGCTGGAGGCCGGGCGGCGTATGGGTCTGGGTGATGTCAGTCAGTCGGTCACGCCCAAGATCGCGTTGCTGGCCCCGCCCCGCAACGGGGGCACCATCACCGCGCGCTATTTCATGCCGTGGAAATGCCACCCCAGCATGGCCGTCACCGGCGGTCAGTGCATCGCGTCGTGCCTGCTTCAGCCCGGCACCGTCGCCGATGGTCTGGCCGAAGGTCTGACCGGCACCTCCCCCGAAGAAGTGCGGATCGAGCATCCTTCCGGCGATCTCGACGTGACCGTTTCGCTCAAGCGTGACGGCGATCAGGTCGAATTCATCGCCGCCGGACTGATGCGCACCGCGCGGCTTCTCGCCCGTGGCGAATTGCTGGTGCCTGCCTCTGTCTGGAAGGGCTTCCAGTAGCTCGACCGTTCGTATACAATAGTATGCAACGCAGCGCTCCGCATCCCGGCTGATGGGGAGCGCGACCTTTCCGACCCTCGCCCGCTGCGCGCAGGGTCATTCTTTCACACCCTCCGGCGCTGAGTTTCCCCGGCACCGGCCCTGACTGTCCGTTTCGGGTTCGAAACGGCGTGTGCGCCCCTGTGCGCGCGCGTCGGCCGGCCCGGGCGACGCCCCCGCCCCCCTGTCCCGCGCCACACACGCAACAGGGCGAACGGCATCCCCGAGGAGGATCACATGACTCGCAAGGTTTACGAGGTTTTGGCCGAAGCATTCCTGCAAGAAGAGATCGACACCTGCTTCGCGCTGCTTGGCGATGCCAACATGAACTGGGCCACGACGCTGGGCGAGCGCGGCACCCGCATGCTCTACCTGCGCCACGAACATTGCGCCGTGTCGGCGGCGATGTCCTACGCGCGCAGTTCTGGTCGTGTCGGCATCGCCACCGTGACCTGCGGACCGGGGCTGACGCAGACCTTGACCGCCCTGCCTGCCGCCGTGCGCGCCAGCCTGCCGCTGGTGATCTTTGCAGGCGAGTCGCCGCTGGGGGCCGCGTGGTATAACCAGCAGATCGATCAGGCGCCGCTTATCACCGCTACCGGCGCGGCCTATATCCAGATGCACAGTATAAAGCGGATGCCGACGCAGATCCGCGATGCCTTCGTGCAGGCACAGGAGGAAGGCCGCCCCGTTGTGCTGGGCGTGCCCTTCGATTTACAGGATGCCGAGTGGCCCGGCGGCGATCTGCCCGCCCCCTCCGCCCATGTGCTGCCAAAGCTCGCGCCGATGCCGCCGCATCCCGACGCCATCGCCGAATTGGCGGCAAAGGTGCGCGCGGCACGGCGCGTCGTGGTCATGGCCGGTCTGGGCGCGGCCCGTGCCGATGCCACCGCCGCCTGCACCGCGCTGGCCGAGCGCACGGGCGCGTTGCTTGCCACCACCCTGCCCGCCCGCGGGCTGTTTCATGACGCGCCGTTCCATGTCGGTGTCGCGGGCGGATTTTCCACCGCCGTGGCGCGGGCCTGCTTTGCCGAGGCCGATCTGGTCGTCGCCGTCGGCGCGCGTCTGACGCAGCACAATCTGGACAAGGGCAAGCTGTTCCCCAAGGCCGAGATCGTGCAGATCGACCTGTCGCCGCGTGCGCTGAGCCAAGGCCGCGTTGCCGCCGATCACCACCTGCGCGCCGATGCCCGGCTGGGCGTGGAGGCGTTGGTGGAGGCGCTGGGGTCGGAGCCGGTGACCGGCTGGCGCAGCCCCGAGCTTGCCCGCGCCATCGCCGAAACCCCGGCAGACCCGGCGGAATTTCCCGCCGATGGCGATCTGCTCGATCCGCGCGATGTGGTCGCCGCCCTCGACCGTGCGCTGCCCGGCGACTGGCAGCTGGTCAATTCCTCCGGGCATTGCTCGTTCTACTTCGCGCAGATGTGCCAGCGCCCGTTCGAGAAGTTCACCACGATCCGCGAATTCGGCGCCATCGGCAACGGGATCTCCTACGCCATCGGTGTCGCTGCTGCGCATCCCGATCAGACCGTGGTGCTGTTCGATGGCGACGGCAGCCTGCTGATGCACATTCAGGAACTAGAGGCGATCCGCCGACATGGGCTGAACATCCTGATCTGCGCGCTCAATGACGGGGCCTATGGCTCGGAAATTCACAAACTCCGCGACGAAGGCCTGCCCGATACCGGCGCCGTGTTTGGCCATACCGATCTGGCCGCCATCGCGCGCGGCTTCGGCGTGGGGGGCGAGACGGTCACCGAGCTTGCACGCCTGCCTGATCTGGTCGCGGGCTTCACCGCCTCTGGCGGCGCCGCGCTGTGGGATTTCCCGATCTCCGACCGGATCGCCTCGCCCGTGATCCGCCGGGCCCATCCCGGCGGTCATGCCGGACAGGAACGCCCCGTGTCGGTGGATATCCCCGCGTGAGCCCGAACCGCGCCCGCGCCAGTCTGACGTCAGCCGACGATCGGCGGGCGGGGCGCGCTGCGCGCATGGGCGAGGGTCTGGGCGAAATCCCGGAACCAGTCCTCGATGTCCGCCAACAGCGCCGAGGCCGGCTCGGACAGGGTCACGCCCCGGCGGGTTACGATGCCGAGGGTCCGGCCCATCCGCACATCCCGAAACCCCAGCGCCGTGACCCCCGGCGGCGCCATCGACAATGCGGACCGCGGCAGGATCGTCAGCGCCCGCCCCGCCGCCACGATATTGAGCGCGGACACGGGCGACTGCACCTCGAACTGCCACTCGATCCGCTCGCCATACTGGCCCAACGTGTCCTCGATCAAACGGCGGTTGCGCGACTGGGTGTTGATCCGGGCAAACGGCATGCCCTCCAGATCGCGCCGCTCCGCTGCCGCCCGTCCGGCAAGATCATGGCCCGACGGCACGACCAGAACGTATTCCTCCTCGATGAGCGGGCGCACCCGCATATCGGGGATTTCCGCGGTCACGATGGTCACCCCGAATTCCGCCTCGCCAGAGCGGACCTTTTCCCCGATCGAACCTGCGGGAATGTCGAGCATCCGAAACATCACCTCGGATCGGCGGGCGGCGAAATCGCTCAGCACCCGCGACACGCCCGCGCTGGCGATACTGGGCAGGCAGGCGAATGCCATCTGCTGTTTGACCCGTCTGCCGCGCATCCGCGCCGCGTCGTAAATGTCATGCAGTTCCTTCAACAGTTGCCGGGCCTCGGGCAGCAGATCCTGTCCCGCCGCGGTCAACGACAGCTCCCGGCTGGAGCGGATCAGCAGCGGCGCGCCCAGATCATCCTCGATCTTGCGCAACCGGCGGCTCAGCGCGGCCTGCGACAGAAACAGCATGTCGGCGGCGCGCTGAAAACTGCCCTGATCCGCGATGGTGACGAAGGCCACAAGGCCAAGGTAATCCAGTCTTCTGCCATTCATTTCGCGTTCTTTCGTCCCCCTGCCCGGCATGGGTGCGCCGGTCGCTCCACCTCCAGCCAATAACGGAACCTGACCGACATGACAGCCATGCTCGACTTCTTTCTGCCTCCCGAGATGAGCACATTCGTGTTCGTGGTGCTGCTGGTCATCAGCTTCGTTGCCTCCTTCATCACCGTGGCGTTTGGCATCGGCGGCGGCGCGCTGATGCTGGCGGTGATGGCAACGCTGGTGCCGCCGCTGGCGCTCATCCCCACGCATGGGGTGATCCAGTGGGGGTCGAATTTCGGACGCATGGTGCTGACATGGCGGCATATCTTCTGGCGCGCGGTGCCGGGGTTCCTGCTGGGCTCGATCATCGGCGCGGGACTGGGCAGTTTGCTGGTGGTGAATATCCCGCCCGCGCTGGTGCAGATCGCCGTGGCCTGCTTCATCCTGTGGTCGCTGCTGGGCAAGCCGTTCACCGCCATCCGCAACTGGCCGGTGACGGTGGGGGCGGTCTCCAGCTTCCTGACCATGTTCTTCGGCGCGACGGGGATGTTCGTCGCGACCTACACCAAATCGCAGGCGTTGGGCCGCCATGCCCATGTCGCCACCCATGCCACGCTGATGACGGCACAGCACGGCATCAAATCCGTGGCTTTCGGCATCATCGGATTTGCCTTTGGGGCGTGGGCGCCCTTCATCGTGGCGATGATCGTGCTGGGCTTTGCCGGAACCGTGGCGGGCAAGTTGCTGCTCAACCGGATGCCAGACGCCCGGTTTCGCCGGGCGCTGGATCTGGTGTTGCTGCTGCTGTCGCTGAGGCTGCTTTATGGCGGCGTCACACAGCTGAGCTGGGGGTAAAGGCGGCCTACACCGCTGCCGCCGCGCGCCGATTGTAGCGCAGCGATGACCAAAGCGAGAGCCCGATGATCGCCGCACCCAGCAGGCCGGTGATGACCTCCGGCACATGGACGAGGCTTTGCGCGAACATGATCACGGCGAGCGCGATAATCGAATAGAACGCGCCATGTTCCAGATAGGGCAGATGACTCAGCGTCTGTTTTTCCACCAGCATGATGGTCATCGAACGCACATACATCGCGCCGATGCCAAGGCCGATGGCGATCAGGAACAGGTTCTGCGTCAGCGCAAACGCCCCGATCACCCCGTCAAAGCTGAACGAGGCGTCGAGCACTTCGAGATAGAGAAACGCACCGAGCCCGCCTGACGCCGCCGCGCCCTTTACCGTGCTGCCCGCGTCAAGCACATGGCTCAGCGTTTCCACTGCCATGAACACCACCAGACCAAGGATCGCGGATTGGTAGAACGTCGCCCGATCCGCCACAGGCAGTTGCGCGCCGATAAGCAAGACCACCAGCAACACGATGCCATAGGTCACACCCTTGATCGTGCCCATGCTACGCAGACGCCGCTCGATCCGGCGCAGCCAGTCGACATCCTTGTGCTCATCAAGAAAGAAACTCAGCCCCACCATCATCAGGAACGCACCGCCAAACGCGGTGATCGCCAGATGCGCTTCGGTCATCAGGCGCGCATATTCGGCAGGTTCGGTCGCCGCAAGCCGGATCGCTTCGATCGGGCCGATGCGGGCGGCGATGGCGACGACGGCCAGCGGAAACACGATCCGCATGCCAAACACCGCGATGATGATGCCCCATGTCAGGAACCGCCGTTGCCAAACCGGCTGCATGTCCTTGAGCTTATTCGCATTGACGATGGCGTTGTCGAAGGACAGCGAGATTTCCAGCACGGCCAGCACCGCGCAGATAAAGAACATCGTCGCCGCTCCGGACACGGTGCCGGTGCTTTGCCAGCCCAGCACGGCGCTGAGCGCGAGCCCGACAAAGGTGACGATGAAGGCCCAGCGAAAATATCGCAGGGTCGCAGGTGACGTGCCGCGACCGTCCGCGGGACGGGTGTCGGGGGAAGGGGATGTCATGATGGAACAGGTCCAGGCGGCTGGAAGAGTTGCGATGCCGACATCACGAACGCGCCGCCACGTCCGCCAGAGGGGCCCGGTCACCGGAACTGGTCCCGCCTTGGGCGGGTGCGCCATATCATAGGGCGCGCCGGGCCGGGCGCAAGCGGCGCGCGGTCAGGGGGCGTTGTCGCCTTGCAGGATCAGGTCCGCGCCCTTCTCGGCGATCATGAACACCGCCGCCTGCGAATTCCCCGACACTTGGCTGGGCATGACCGACGCATCGACGACCCGCAGCCCTTCGATGCCCCGCACCCGTAGCGCCGGATCAACGACCGCATCCGGCCCCTGCCCCATCCGGCATGTGCCCGCCGCGTGGTAGATCGTCTGCCCATTGCGCCGCGCGAAATCGAGCCACTCCGCCTGCGTCGTGCAGTCGGGGCCGGGGGACATTTCATGAGCCCGCCAGTCATCCATCGGCGCTTGCTCCATGATCCGGCGGCCCTCGATCATGCCAGCGACCATCGTGCGGCGGTCCTCCTCGGTCGCAAGGAAATTCGGTCGGATGTCAGGCTGATCCTCGATCCGGGGCGTGCGGGCATGGATGCTGCCGCGGCTTTCGGGACGCAGCTGCGTCACGCCCAGCGTCATGCCCGGCGCGCGCTCCAACTTGCGTTCGGCGGCATTGGCGTAGCTTGCATGCATAAAGAAAAACTGCACATCCGGCCCCACCAGCCCCGCCCGCGTGCGGATAAAGCCATGCGCCAGCCCGGTGCCGTAGGTCAGCACGCCACGCCGCGCAAAGCCATAGCGCAACACCTCGCGCAGCAGGCGCGGCCCGCGGGTGAATTCGTTCAGCGTCTGCGGCTGCCGCACCCGCCAATTGAGCCGGGTGCAGAAATGATCTGAGTAATTCTCCCCGACACCGGGCAACGCCTGCACCGGGGTGATCCCCAGCGCCTGCAACCGTGCCGGATCGCCGATCCCCGACAGTTCCAGCAATTGCGGCGTCTGGATCGAACCGGCGCACAGGATCACCTCGCGCCGGGCCGTCAGACGCAGGGTTTCGCCCGCGCGGGTGGCGCGCACCGCCCGGGCGCGGCCGTCTGTCACCTCCACCCCCGTGACCCGCAGGCCGGTTCGGACGCTCAGATTGCGGCGGTGCTCGACCGGCGCGAGATAGGCCGCATGGGCGCTGGCACGCCGTCCGTTGCGCTGATTGACCTGATAGTAGCCGACACCGTCCTGCGCCGCGCCATTGTAATCGGTGACACGGGCATGGCCGCTGGCCTCGGCGGCATTCAGGAACGCTTCGCCGATTGCCGGGCGCTCCTGCACCTCGCAAATGTCGAGCGGACCGTCATGGCCGCGCAGCCCGTCGGGATCGGGACCGGCGTAGTTCTCCAGCCGCCGGAACACCGGCTCCACATCGTCAAATCCCCAGCCGGTGCAGCCCATCTGCGCCCAACTGTCGTAATCCTGCCGCTGCCCGCGCACATAGATCATGCCGTTGATCAGCGTCGATCCCCCTAGGCCCTTGCCGCGCGGGATCGCGATTTCCCGGTTGCAGGTCGCGGGTTCGGGCGTCGCGTGAAACCGCCAGTTGAAACGCGGGTTGGTCAGCAGCTTGTAAAACCCCGCAGGCAATCCGATCCACGGGCTGCGCGGGCGCGGGCCGGCCTCGATCAGCAGCACCCGGTTGGCCGGATCCGCGCTCAGCCGGTTGGCCAGAACACAGCCCGCCGTGCCGCCGCCGACGATAATGAAATCGAAGCTGTCGCCGTTGTCCTGCGCGTCCTGCATCGGCCTAGGCCTCCCCGCCGCCGAAAGCGCCCATATGCCGGGCCATCAATTCGATCTGGCATTCCAGCATCGGCAGTCCGGGATGGACCCGCGCGCCCGCCTGCGCCGCCGCCGCCAGCAAAGGCGTTTCGGCGGGGTCCATGATTGCCTCGGCCACGGTCTGTCCGGCATGCAGGCCGCCCGCGTCGATGGGCAGCGGATCGCCGGGGCGCAGGCCCAGCGAGGTCGCGTTGACGATCAGGTCATACACGGCCACATCGCCCGATTGCGCGCGCGCCTCGACCCGGACCGCGCCATACGTCTCGCGCACCCGCTCGGCCAGCGCCTCGGCCCGCGCGACGGTGCGGTTGACGATGGTCAGACTGGCGACGCCGGCCTCGGCCAGTGCAAACGCAATCGCGCTGGCCGCGCCGCCCGCCCCGGCCAACAGCACGCGCTGCCCTTCGGGGGCGATGCCTGCGCGCCGCACCCCTTCGACAAAGCCGATCCCATCCAGCATCGCGCCGATCATCCGCCCGTCAGGGTCGCGCCGCACGCAATTGACCGCCCCGATCCGCGCCCCGTCGCCCTCGATCCGGTCGCATAGCTCCAGCATCGCGGATTTATGCGGCACGGTGGCGATGAACCCGCCGAAATTGCGCATTTCCGTCAGCCCGGCCACCGCACCGGCAAGCCCGTCGGGCGCGACATGCATCGGCACCAACACACCGTCGATGCCGTGGCGGGCAAACAGCGCATGCATCACCTGCGGCGTTTTCACATGGTGGATCGGATCGGCAAGAATTGCGTAAAGCCGGGTATGTCCGGTGACGTCAGGCATCGGCGCTCCGTTGATTGGCAGGAACTCAGGGAGGGGGAGGCGCGCGGGGCTCAGGTCATATAGAGCCCGCCCGCGACATCTATCGTCTGCCCGGTGACAAAGCTCGCCTCGGGCGAAGTGAGGTATAGCGCGACATCCGCGACCTCGTCGGGCTCGCCCAGACGGGCAAGCGGGGTCATGCGCACCTGTTCGGCGTTCACCTCCGGCGCGACCCCCGCCACCATCGGCGTCGCGATCCGCCCCGGCGCAAGCGCGTTGACCCGGATGCCATGCGGACCGAGTTCCGCCGCCAGATGCTTGGTAAAGCCGATGATCGCGGATTTCGTCGCGGCATAATGGCAGCCAACCACGGGTGAATAGGTTTTTCCCGCCACCGAGGACATGTTGACGATCCAGCCGCGTCTGGCCTCGCGCATGGCAGGCGTCAGCGCGCGGATCGTGTTGAAACTGCCGCTCAGGTTCACATCGACGACCCGCCGCCACTCCTCGGGGTCCATTTCCCAGACCTTATGCGCGACACCGTCATGTTTAGGCGAAATGCCCGCATTGTTGACCACGGTGTCAAAGCTGCCGCCCATCTGGCCCTCGGCCTCCCGCAGCGCGGCGCTTAGCGCGGCGTAGTCGCTGACATCGGCGCATAACGGCACACCGCGCCAGCCAAGCCCCGCCACGGCGGCATCGACCTCGGCCCCGTTCAGGTCCATCACCCCCACGGTGGCCCCGCGCCGGGCAAAGGCCTGCGCCAGCGCCAGACCGATGCCCTTAGCCGCGCCGGTGATCAGCACCCGGCGCCCGGCATGGCTGTCGCGCATGGCGTGCTGCTCGGGGGTCTGCTCTCTCGTCGTCATGGTCATATCCCCAGATAGGCCTGCCGCACATGGTCGTTTTGCAACAACGCCTCGGCGTCGTCGGTCAGAACCATGCGACCGTTTTCCAGCACATAGCCGCGATCGGCGGCCTTCAGCGTGTGGAACACGTTTTGCTCGACGATCAGCACCGTGGTGCCCGTGCCCGCCACCCGTTCGATCACCTCGAACACCTGCGCCACGATGATCGGCGCCAGCCCGAGCGACGGTTCGTCGAACATCAGCAGTTTCGGCCGGGCCATCATGCCGCGCGCGATGGCGACCATCTGCTGCTCCCCGCCTGACAGGGACGACGCGTGCTGCTCCAGTCGCTCGCCCAGACGCGGAAACAGGTCCAGCACCTCCGCCAGCGTGTCGGACTGGCGGTCGCGGGCATGGCGGCGATAGGCCCCCATCATCAGGTTCTCGCGCACCGTCATATCCGGGAACAATTGCCGCCCCTCGGGGATCAGCGTGATGCCGCGATCGACGGTTTCATGGGCCGACAGCCGGGTGATGTCCTCCCCCTCGAAGCGGATGCTACCCTGCCGCGGCGTGACCAGCCCGGAAATCGTGCGCAGCATCGTGGTCTTGCCCGCGCCGTTGGCCCCGACAATGGTGACCACCTCTCCCGGCTCCACATGCAGACCGACATCCTGCAAGATGACCGTGCTGCCATAGCCGGCATCAACGTTTTCGACCTCAAGCATGGACGAAATCCTTCCCTAGATAGGCCTCGATCACCTGCGGGTCGCGCACCACGTCCTGCGGGTCGCCCTCGGCGATGATCTGACCGGAGTTCAGCACGATGACCCGATCCGACAGCGACATCACCGCCTGCATCACATGCTCGATGGCGATGATGCTGACGCCGGTGTCGCGGATCGACAGCATCAGATCGATGGCCCGGCGCACATCGGTCTGGTTGATGCCTGCCATCACCTCGTCCAGCAGCAGGATGCGCGGCTCCATCGCCATGACGCGGGCGACCTCCAGCCGTTTCAACCCGCCGATGGTCAGGCTCGACGCTTCGTTGTCGAGGTAATGCCCCAGACCCATGCGATGCGCCGTCTCCCGCGCCGCCTCGCGGGCATCGCCCGCATGCGGATGCCGGTGGAACGCGCCGACCATGATGTTTTCCTCGACCGTCATCGCCGCAAAGGGCTGCACGATCTGGAACGTGCGCCCAACGCCAAGCGTGGCAAAGTCACCGGGGGTCACCGGCTGCTGCCATTGGCCGTCCTGCGACAGTACCGACACCTTGCCCTCATCCGCGTCGAGGAAGCCCGAGATCATGTTGAACACGGTCGTCTTGCCCGCGCCATTCGGACCGATCAGGCCCAAAATCTCGCCCTCGCGGAGGTTAAAGCTGACATCGTTGGTCACATGCAGGCCGCCGAAATGCTTCTGCAAGCCTTCCACGCGCATGACCTCCTGCCCGACGGGGCGTTTCTCGGCGGCGCGCGGCGTGGCCGCGACCGGGCCCGCCTGATCGGTGCTGCTGACATCGCCGCGCGATCCGGCGAACCGATGCACCACGCCCATGATCCCGTTGGGCAGGAACAGCACCACCAGCATCAGCACAACACCATAGACAAAGCCATGCAGACCGATCGCTTCGGCCCCCAGCGCGCCACGGGCAAATTCCGTGATCGGCACCAGCAGCACCGCGCCCAGCAACGGCCCCCAGACGGTGCCAATGCCCCCGATCAGCGCGAACATGGCGATCTGGATCGAAAATTGCAGCGAGAACATCGCCGCCGGCTCGATATAGGTGAGATACATGGCGTGGAACGTGCCGACCATCGCCGACAGCGCCGCCGACACGGCCACAGCCGTCAGGCGCACCCGCACCGTGCCAACCCCTGCCGCGCGGGCCGCCGACTCGCGTTCCCGCGTGGCGACAAGGTAGAAGCCCAGCCGATGCGCGCGGATCGCCCACGCGACGCCCAGACAAACCAGCAGCATCCCGAACGCGATGATCAATGCGGGCAGGCGTTCGCGGAACACCATCCATTCCCAGCCGATCTGCAATGGGATCATCAAGCCGGTGGCGCCGCCCGTCAATTCGCGGAAATGCAGCGCCAGCACGCGGAACACTTCGAGAAAGGCGATTGTCGCCAGCGCAAAGAACGGGCCGTGCAGGCGGAAACAGGGGTAACTGATGACCACTGCCGCGACCACGGCGATCCCCGCGCCTGCGAACATGCCGATCCACGGCGTGATGCCCAGATTGACAAGGATCACCCCCGCATAGCCGCCGATCCCGTAGAAAATCGCATGGCCCAGTGACAATTGTCCCGCATAGCCGCCGACGATGTTCCACGCCGTCGACAGGGCCGCGAAGATGCAGATGGTGATGAAGATATGGTAGACGAACTGGTCATCGACCACGATCGGCACCACGAAGATCCCGGCCAGCAGCAGCGCCAGCCCGACAAGTCCCAGTTTCGCCTGACGGGCGCGGGTATCGCCGGCCATCTTCGGGCGCGTGGCGTCAGTTGTTGAGGTCATGGAGGTCTCCGTCATGGTGACACATGCGACAGGTTGAGTTTGGTGCCGAACAGGCCAGAGGGGCGCAGGATCAGGATCAGCAGGAAAATCCCGAACACGACCGCCTCGCGCAGGTCGGAACCGATGTAGAAGCCCGACAACGCGTCCACGAGCCCGATGATAAGCGCGCCAAAGAACGCCCCGGGGATGGAGCCAAGCCCACCCAGAACGACGCAGACAAAGGCGATCAGCACGAAATAGGTGCCGATGGTGGGCGAGGTCGGATAAAGCGGGGCCACCAGCGCGGAGCCAAGCCCGACACAGGCCGCGCCAAGACCGAAGCTCAGGATATAGATGAACTTGTCGTTGATCCCCATCAGCCGGGCAGCGGCGCGGTTCTGGGCCGTGGCGCGGATCGCGCGCCCGGTCGTCGTCTGCTTCATGAAAAGCTGCAATGCGATCACCAGCGCGATCGCGGCGCCAAACACCCACAATTGGCCTTCGAGGATGCGCACCGGACCCAGCTGGACCTGGCTGCGCACACCGTAGGACGGCGTGTTGGCGATATCGGCGCCGAAAATCAGCAGTGCGAGGTTCATCAGCGCAGTCGACAGGCCGACGGTCGCGAAGATCTGCACATGCCCGTCGCGCGCATTCATCAGCGGCTGGATCAGGAAACGCTGCACCAGCGCGCCTAGCACGAACAGCGCAGGCGCCACCGCAACGGCGGTCACATAGGGATGCACCCCCAGTCCCAGGGTCAGCAGGTAGCTCAGATACATGCCCACCATCAGAAATTCGCCATGGGCGAAGTTGATGACGTTCACGATGCCAAAGATCAGGGTGAGGCCGATCGCCACGATGGCGAACAGCCCGCCCAGCATCAGCCCGTTGGCGAGGATTTGGAGAAGCGTGTCCATGTCGTGTTTTTTCCGGTTGAGGGACGTGCGGCTGCGGGGTGCGAACCCCCGCAGCCGCTTATGGGCATGGGTCGGTCGGGATCAGTTGCCGATCATGAACTCGGCCACCGCCGCGTCGCGCGGATAGACGGTGACGAGCTTGCCGTCCTG
Source organism: Pacificitalea manganoxidans (assembly GCF_002504165.1). Classification (GTDB taxonomy): domain Bacteria; phylum Pseudomonadota; class Alphaproteobacteria; order Rhodobacterales; family Rhodobacteraceae; genus Pacificitalea; species Pacificitalea manganoxidans. Next base: position 9,769 of record NZ_CP021407.1, on the reverse strand, counting down.
CCACTGCATCCCCATCATCTTGGCCCGCTCGTTTTGGTTGTTCTCGCCGAACTTCACCCCGTAACCGGCCGCGGTCTGGCCCTCGGGAATGTCGATGGCGGTCACCGCGTCGATGATGTCCTGCGGCTCGAACCCTTCGCCCGCGTCGATCGCCTGCAACACCGCCAGCGCACCGACGTAGTTGTTGAGCGAATGACCCGACCGCGGATCGGCGCCATACTTCTCCTTGTAAGCAGTCACGAACCCGTCGAGACCCGGCGTGAATTCGGTGTTGACCGCATACTGGGTGAAATCGACATCCAGCACGCCTTCGATCACGTCATTGCCCACGGCTTCGGCGGTGGGCAGCATCGAATAGCCGCCGCCGCCGCCGATGATCGCGGCAGGCTTGAACCCGGCTTCGTTGGCCTGCTGCAAGAACAGAACGGAGTCGTTCTGGTAGGAGGTCTGGAGCACGACATCGACATTCTTGCTCTGCAGGTCGAGCACCAGCGACGACATATCGACGGTGGAGGCCGGATAGCCCTGCACGGTGGCGATGTTCAGCCCCGCCTCGGCGCCGTAATGCTCCTGATGCCCGGCGACAGAGGTGCCGTAGCTGCTGTCTTCGTGGATGATCCCGACGGTCAGGTCGGACGGCTCCTTGCCCAGACCGGGGGCGACCTCGTTGACGATCATGTCCACGATCATCTTGCCCATGTCTTCGGCGGTGGGATTGGTGCGGAAAAGATACTGCAAGCCACGCCCGGTCACGTCATCGGCCACGGCGCCCAATTCGAAATAGGGGATGCCGGAAAGTTCCGCGACCTGACTGGCCGCGATGGACCGCGACGAGGAATAGGAGCCAAGGATCGCCTTCACCCCTTCGCGGGAAATCAGCCGCCGGGCCTCACCGATCGCTTGGTTGTTGTCGACGGCATCGCCGCGCACCAGCACGACCTCTTCGCCCTGCACACCACCTGCGGCGTTGATCTCGTCCACCGCGATTTCCACGCCGCGCGCGCTTTCCTCGCCCAGCAGGGCCAGCCCGCCGCTGAACGGGAACAGCGCCCCGAACTTCACCTCGGCATGCGCCATGCCCGCCAGCAGCGCGGATAGCGCCGTGGCCGTTGCCGTTACCTTTGCAAAAGTCTTCATCGTCATGTCGTCCTCCCTGAATGACAGTCAGTCTTGCGCGCCCGATCAGTAGTCGAGCGCATCCTTCCCTTGGAAACTTGTGATCGGCGGGTGTGCCCGCTCCTCCGTCACCACATCGATGACGGTCACGCTCTGCTTGCCCATCGCCTCCTCCAGCGCGGGCAGGAAGTCCTCGGGCCGCTCCACGCGCACCCCTTCGCAGCCCACCGCACGCGCGATGGCCGCATGATCCACGGCGGTGAAATGCACCACATCGGTGTGATCGCCGAACAGGCTCAGTTCGGCATGTTTCTGATAGCCGAGGATCTGGTTGTTGAGCACGATCACCACGACCGGCAACTGCATCCGGCGCGCAGTTTCCAACTCGCCCCAGACATGGCCGAAGCCACCATCGCCGGTCAGGCAGATCACCGGCGCATCGGGACGCGCGGCCTTGGCGCCGATGGCAAAGGGCAGACCCCAGCCCAGACCGGCCAGCCCGCGCGGCGTCAGGAACCGTTGCCCGGCCCGGCGCGCGGTCAGCCCGTTCGCGATCCAGATCGAAGCATAACTCGCATCCGCTACCGCAATCGCCGTGTCGGGCATCACCTGGTCAAGGTCGCGCATCAGCCGCTCGGGGCGGATCGGGCTTGCGTCCCAATCGATCAGCGTGTCGACCTCCGCCTCATGGGCGCGCCGGCCTTCGGCGATGCGTGCCTCCAGATCCGGGCGGCGGGCGTCGATGGTGCCACGATCCTGCCCGGCCAGCGCCTCGGTCAGCGCGGACAGGGTCAATTTGGCGTCCCCCTTCAGGCGCAGCGCCTCGTAGCTGCGGCCAATCTCGCCCCCGTCGATGTCGATATGGATGAAGCGCGCGTTACGCGGGTAAAGCTGCCAACTGTCAGTGCCGTTCTGATTGGTCCGATTGCCGATCAGCAGCACGACATCGGCCTCCTCGATCAGCGCGCGATGATGGCTGCTGCGACTGCCCGGCGCCATGAAATAACCCACGACCCCCAGCGACAGCGGATGCGTTTCGGCGACCGCGCCTTTGCCCATCACCGTCGTGGCGACCGGCAGTCCCATCTCCTGCAAGGCACCCAGTTCGGCCACCGCGCCCGAGGCATGAACCCCGCCGCCCGCGATCACCACCGGGCGTTCGGCCCCCGCCAGCAGCGCTGCGGCCTCGGCCACCCGCGCGGGATCTGCGCCCATACGGTCCAGCGGGAAGCGACCCAGATCGGCCTGCCTGCGCGGCGCATCGGGCGACAGTTCCGGACGCTCGTCCAGCACATCCACTGGCACCATCAAAACCGCGGGCCCACCGCGACCCGACGCCGCCGCCGTAAACGCCATGTCCACATAATCGTCGATCCGGTCGACATCCGCGACCCGGCGCACCCATTTGGAAACGCCGCTGAACAGCGCGAAATGATCCATCTCCTGAAACGCGTTGCGGTCGGTAAACTTGCGATGCACGTCCTGCACGATGGCAACCATGGGGATCGAGGCCTTCATCGCCTCCGCTAGCCCCGGCACCAGAAGCGTCGCCGCCGGACCGTTCTGCGCGGTGACCACGGGCACCTGACCACTGATCCGGGCATAGGCATCGGCCATCGCCGCACCGCCGTTTTCGGTGCGGTAACCCACCTGCCGGATACCGTAATGCGGCGCGGCAAGGATCAGCGCGGAGGGCAGCGATTGCCCGAAGATCTGGGTCACGCCGTGACGCGCCAGCGCCTGCGCCATGACATGCGCGCCGGTCACGTTGGAGCCGCCGGCAGATGCACCCTGAGCGGTGTCGACATTGGGCGGAGGGGTGTTGATGGTCATCTGGTAGCCTTCCCGGATGTCAGTCTTCGGAATTCATGGTGAGAACGATCTTGCCGATATGCTCACCGCCATCCATCCGGCCATGCGCGTCGGCGACACGGTCCAGCGGATATTCGGAATCGATCAGCGGGCGCACCCGGCCCTCGGCGATGAGCGGCAGCACCTTGTCGGACAATGCGCGGGCCAACTTAGCCTTCATCTCGACCGGGCGCGCCCGCAGGGTGGAGGCCGTGATCGTGCCGCGCTTCATCAGCAGTGGCAGCAGATCGAGCTGCGCCTGACTGCCCTGTTGGAACGCGATCTGCGCGATGCGCCCGTCCGGGGCGAGCAGCTCGATATTGCGCTGCACATACGGCCCCCCGACCATGTCGAGGATCACATCGGGACCGGTGCCGCCGGTCAGATCGCGCGCCGCGTCCACGAAATCCTGTGTGCGGTAGTTGATCGCGTGATCGGCGCCGAGCCGGGTCGCGGCGGCGCATTTGTCGTCGCTGCCAGCGGTGACAATGACGGTGGAGCCAAGCGCCTTGGCCAGTTGGATCGCCGTCGTGCCGATGCCAGAAGTGCCGCCATGGATCAGCAGCGTCTCCCCCGGTTGCAGCGCGGCGCGCTCGAACACGTTGCTCCAGACGGTAAAGAACGTTTCCGGGAATGCGCCCGCCTCGACCATGCTCATCGCGTGGGGCAGCTTCAGCGCGATGGGCGCATCGACGACGGCCCAATCCGCATAGGCCCCGGAATGCACCAGCGCCATCACCCGGTCGCCCTTGGCGAAATCGGTGACGCCCTCGCCTAGTTCTGCAACGATCCCGGCCAATTCCAGCCCGAACACGTCGCTGGCGCCGGGCGGCGGCGGGTAGTTCCCCTGCCGCTGCATCACATCGGGGCGGTTGACCCCGGCTGCATGCACGGACACGAGGATCTGCCCCGGTCCCGGCACCGGGCGCGCGCGGCTGACCACGCGCAGCACATCAGGACCGCCCGCCCCTTCGGCGATCACCGCGCGGGTGCTTTGCCCGGTCGCGTGCGCGGCGCTGTCCTGCTCTTGCATCGTGTGGGTCATAGGACCGTCTCTCCCGTGTCGTTCGGATACATCATGACTTTCATCGCGGTTTTGCCGCGGGCGTGGTCAAAAGCGTCGAGCCCTTGGCGCAGCGGCAGCCGATGGGTGATCAGTCGCTCCAGCACCGCGCCGTGCTGCACCAGCAGATCGAGCGCATGGGCAAAGCCGTCCGCGGTGGTGTCATGCACCCCGCGCAGCTGTTTCTTTTCGCGGACCAGCCGGGCCAGATCGACCGTGCAGGGCGTGTCGTGAATGCCCGCCGCCACCACGATGCCTTCGGGGCGCAGCACCCGCACCGCATCGCTGACGGAGGCCGCAACGCCGGTCGCTTCGATCACCCGGTCCGGGCCGCCGCCGAAGGCCTCCGCACAGGCCTGCGCCAGATCGGTGTCCCGCAGATCGGCGCAGCGGGCCACGCCCATGCCGCGCGCGACCTCCAGCCGGGGCGCATCGTCCAGCCCGAGCAGCAGGACATCGGCCCCGCGATGCTGAGCCACCCACGCCGCCGCCGCGCCAATCGGCCCCGGTCCCAGCACCACGACCCGGCAACCGGGCGCGATATCGGCGTGATCGACGGCGTTCACGGCAATCGCCAGCGGCTCGCACAGGGCGGCGCGGTCAAAATCCAGCCCGTCGGGCAGTTTGTGCAGCGTCGCGGCGGGCAGGCGCACCCGCTCGGCAAAGCCGCCATCGGCATGCAGCCCCACGATGCGGCGCGCCTCGCAGGCTTCGGGGCGCCCCCGGCGACAGCCGTCGCAGGTGCCGCAGGTCATCGTGGGCCAACAGGTCACCCGGTCGCCCACCGCAATTCGTGTGACATCCGCCGCGACCCGGCGGACCACGCCCGCGAATTCATGCCCGATGGTCAGCGGCAACAGCGGCGTCATGAACCCGTAGGAGGGCGTCCACGCATAGGCATGCAGATCGCTGCCGCACAGCCCGGCGGCATGCACGGCGACCTCGACCTCCCCCGGAGCGAGCGCCTCATCGGCGAAATCCATATCGACCAGTTCCGCACCGAATGCGGGCCGGGTCTTGCGCAGAGCAAGCATTCGCGGTCGTCTCCTCCCTTCCCCACCCTCCCCGGCGGGGCGACCTTGGCAGTCGGAACTGGCATCCTCGGTCGTAATGTTTTATTTGTTATAACAGACAATGCAAAGCGAAGCGGATCAATGTCAAGAAGCACTCTCAGCGCCAATAATAATTCCGCAAAAACAACAGATTGGGCGCAGCCTATCGAGCGGGAGAGCCTTAGCGACCGGGCCTATACCGCGATTCGAAACGCGTTGATGCGGGGGCAATTGCGTCCAGGGGAGCGGATGCGCCTGCGTCCGATGTCGCAGCGTTTCGGTATTTCGATGACCCCGATGCGAGAGGCGCTGCTGCGGCTGGTGTTCGAACGCGCGATGGTGGTCGATGATCGCGGGACCGTGACGGTGCCGGAACTGACGCTGGCGCAATTGCTGGAAATCCGCATGATCCGCATGGATCTGGAGGGACAGGCCGCCGCCGCCGCCGCGCAGCACGCCACCCCCGCCGAAATCGCGGCGCTGGAAAAGATCCAGACCGATATCGCCGCCTGCCACGCCGCGCAGAGTTTCGATGACGCGGTGCATCTGAACACCGAATTCCACCTCGCCCTCTGCCGTGCCGGACAATTGCCCATCACCTATGATCTGGTGGAAAACCTATGGGCGCGCTGCGGGCCGATCCTGTCGCATCTCTACGATGCGGGCGTGCCCGATGACTGGGATCCGCACCCCCATGACCGCATCATCGACGCGCTGAAACGCGGCGATGCGGCGGCGGCGGAGGCCGGTATCCGCTTCGATATCGAGGCGGGCGGTCAAGGTCTGCTCGACCATGTCGACCGGGGCGACTAGGGCCGCACCCTACCGGCCCTGCCCCAACCTGTCCGCGATCAGGCCCAAAGGATGGCGGGCCGTCACGGCCCCGAACCGCGCGGTCTGACAGCGGCACGAATAGCCTGTCGCCGCCACTTCCGGCCCGGCGGCGCTGACCGGCGCGGCCCATGACATATCGTAGAGCTTGCGCGAAATCGTCTGATGCCGGGTCTTGTGGCCGAACATCCCGGCCATGCCGCAGCAGCCGGTCGCGGGCGTGTCGATCCCAAGCCCCAGCGCGGTTGCGATGCGGGTCCATTGCGCGCGGGTCGCAGGCTCCGCCGTGGCTTCGGTGCAATGCGCGAATAGCGTCAGCCGCCCCCCCGGCGCCTGCGGCAGCGTCACGCCACGGGCCAGTTCGGCGCAGAGAAACTCCTGCGGCGATTGCAGCACCGGCACCCGGTGCCCGGCCTTGGCGTAGTCCTGCCGCAACGCCATGACAAAGGCCGGATCGACCCCGATCATCGGAACACCCCGTGCCGCGCCCTGCTCCAACGCCGCGCCTAGCCGGACCGCCATACGGTCAAACCCTTCCGGGTCTCCCAGATCGGCGGCGACCTTGCCCGCCGGGCGCATCTCGACAAAAAGCGGCGCATAGCCAAGCGCGCGCAACCCCCGCCGGATATCCTCCGCCGCCGCGCCATCGAAAAGCGTCGAAAACCAGTCCTGCCACACCAGCACCGTGCGCGCGGGCAACGGATGATCGGCCAAGTCCCGCAGCGCGATCCGCGACCCCCGCGGCAACGGGCGGGCCAGACGGCTCGGCAGATCCGTGACCCCCAGCACGCGCTCCGCCCCCCGGCGCAGCAGCGGCCAGACCGGACGCGCCAGCGGGATCATCCGCGCCAAAAGGGGGCTGAACCGCTCCGCCAGCAGCATCGCCCGGTCGCTCAGAGGGCGGCGATTGCGGGCGTAGTGATCGGCATAGAACGCCGCGCGCATGGTGGGAATGTCGACCTGCACCGGACAGGTCGATGTGCAGGCCTTGCAGCCCAGACAGGTGTCGAGCGCGCCCAGAAGATCAGCCTCCGCCACGGTTTCCGCGCCCGCCACCCCGCTCTGCCGATCCTCGTGCCACGCGCGCAGCGCATCGGCGCGGCCTTTCGGGGAATGCCGCACATCGCCGGTCGCCTTGAAGGACGGGCACATGGGCGTGGTCGCCGCGTAGCTTAGGCATTGCGCGTTGCCATTGCAGCGAAACGCCTTTTCCAGCGGATCGCCTTCGGGGCTGTTGAACGGACGGAACGGCGTGGTGGCGATGCCCATCACCGGCGCGTCATTCGACACCAGCTTACCGGGGTTGAACCGGTTCGCCGGATCGAACGCGGCCTTTACGCCTTGTAGCGCGGCATAGGCCTCCGCGCCGATCCAGTCCTTTAGATAGGCGCCGCGCACGCCCTTGCCGTGCTCGCCCCAGAAGATCCCGCCATGGCGGTTCACCAGCGCAAAGATCTCATCCGACACCGCCACCAGCGTCTCGCGCCCCGCCGCGCTGTCGATATCGAGCGCGGGGCGAATGTGCAGGCAGCCCACATCCACATGGCCATAGATCCCGTAGCTCAGCCCGTGGCGCGACAGGATCTCCAGAAACCCGTCAAGGAAGGCAGGCAGCGCCTCGGGTGGGACCACGCAATCCTCGACAAAGGCCACGGGCCGGGCGCGGCCCTCGACCTTGCCCAGCAGACCGACGCCCGCAGACCGGATCGCCCAGAGCGCGGTGATCTCAGTGGCATCATGGGACACATACATCGCGCGAAGGCCGGGCAGCGTCGCCAACCGCGCCTCGCAGCCCGCCACCCGCGCCTCCAGCGCGGCGGGGTCGTCGCCGTTGAACTCGATGAAGGTATAGGCCAGCGCCGCGTCGCCACCGGGGCGTAGTGCTTCGGGCAAGCCAGCCAACAGACCGGCTTCGGCGGCCAGCGCCTGCACCCGTTCGTCCATAACCTCGATCGCCGTGGGTTCGTCCTCCAGCAGCGGCACCGCCGAGGCCAGCGCATCGCGGAAACTGGCGAACCCCGCCACCACCAGCCGCTTGGCCGTGGGCAGCGGACGCAGCCGCACGCGGATACGGGTGATTGGCCCAAGCGTGCCTTCGGAGCCGGGGAACAGCCGCCACCACTCGAAACCGCCCGCGTCAGGGCAGGCCCGTTCCAAATCATAGCCGGTAAAGCGCCGGTTCAGGCGCGGCGTCTGCGCGACGAAGGCCGCGCGCCCCGCCCGTGCCGCCGCCTCCGCCCCGGCCAGCATAGGTGCCGCCCAGTCCGGCGCGGGCGCGAGGCTCGACAGCAGCCCTGCCCCGCGCGCGATCTCGATCCCCAGCAGGTTGTCGGAGGTCTTGCCGTAGATGCGCGAGCCCTTACCCGACGCGTCTGTGGACACCATCCCCCCCACAACGCAGCGAGTGGAGGTGGATGTCTCCGGCGCAAAGAACACCCCATGCGGGCGCAGCTGCGCGTTCAGGTCGTCCAGCACGATCCCCGGCTCCACATCCGCCCAGCCCGCGGCGGCGTTGAAACCGATCAGCCGGTGCATATGCCGCCGCATGTCGAGGATCACGCCCCGGTTCAGGCTTTGCCCATTGGTGCCGGTGCCGCCGCCGCGCGCGGTGACGGGGAGCATGGCAAATTCCGCCTGCTCCAAAACCGCCATACAGGTTACGACATCGTTGGCATCGTGCGGAGCGACGATCAGATCGGGCCGGATGCGGTAGACGGAATTGTCGGTGGACATGGCCGCGCGCAGGGCCGTGTCCCGCTCCACCTCGCCGCGAAACCCGGCCTTGGCCAAGGCGCGCGGCAGCTTGTCCAGCGCGGCGGCGAAATCGGCGGAAATTTGGGTCACGGGCGGCACTCCTCCGGGTTAGCGCAGCCATATTGACCGAAGCGACAGGTTCGCAGAAACAGAAAGATATGAAGTCAGATTCAGAAAATACGAATTTTAACCTGCGCCATCTCAGGGCGGTTCACGCCATCTGGCAGGAGGGCAGCTTCGTCCGCGCGGCGGAGCGTCTGGGCGTCGTGCCTTCGGCGCTGACCGAAACCGTGCGCCAGATCGAGGATATCGCCGGGGGCGCGCTGTTTGATCGCCGGTCCCGCCCCCCGGAACCAACCGCGCTGGGACTGGCCTATCTGGAGGACACGCGCCCGCTGCTGGATGAAATCGACCGTTCGTTGACCCGGCTGCGCGACCGGGCGCGCGGATTGCAGGGCACCGTGCGGATCGGTGCGACCCCCTCGGCGATCAGCGACCGCATCGCCCCGGCGATCACGGCCTTCCGCGCTGCCCATCCCGGCTACGCGGTGCTGCTGCATGACGATATCGCCGAAACCCTTGCGCAGATGGTGGCGGAAGACCGGCTGGATCTGGCGGTGGCCGGGCGCGCGCGCAGTTCGCCCGATCTGGTGCAGACCGAGATCAGCGCCGACCGCATCGGGCTGGCCTGTCACCGCGATCATCCGCTGGCGCAATCGGGCGGCCCGATCCGGCTGCGGGACATCGACCCCACCGGGGTGATCCATCTCAGCGCCGATACCGGCACCGCGCAATTGCTGGCCGAAAGCGCACAGGTGCCCGCCGCGCTGAAATCCGGCCCGTTGCGCAGTCATTCCACCATCGGGCAGCTTTGTCTGGTGCGCGCGGGGGCGGGGGTGGCGCTGCTGCCGCGCAACGCCGTGCTGTTGTTCAATGACCCCAACCTGCGGTTTGTCGAGGTCGCGGACCTGACGATTGAACGACGGCTGTATCTGCTGCGCCCCGCCCGCCGCGCCCTGCCCCGCGCGGCAGAGATCTTCTTATCCGCGCTGGAACTTGGGTAAGGTTCTTGCAAACCCTGACCCAAGTCCTTGATCCCACG